>WLQO01000075.1 GCA_009698295.1 Actinomycetota bacterium
CAGTGATAGTTCCGTTTGCGTTGACGGTTATTGTGTAATTAGCACGGGTGCTCTGGTATACAGCAACGTCGTTTTCAGCAGAATGACCGCTCTGTGCAATCAAGCGCACAATCTGCAGATCTGAGATCACATCCGTCGATATCAAATTAGCCGCGATGTAATCACGAACACGTGCCATGCTTGAAACATAAACACGACCAACAGGCAGTGTTACATACCCAGGTGCCTCGTTAGCAATCGACCAAGTATCTGGAATTGAAATCCAAGTCTGCAAGACTGCATCTCCATCGATTAAATCGTTTCCGTTGCGACCAGTAATTTCATCTGAGCCAGCGCCACCGATAAGAATGTCACCGGCATCCCATACACAGTTTGTGATTGTGGATGGCAATAGCGCGGTTAGACCAGTGATTAGCGAACAATCGGTAGCGCTAAGTCCGTTGGCAACGGCTCCTCCTAGAGCGGTAACAGATGAACCAGCGAGAATGTCATCTCCATCGCCACCAGAAAGTCCCTCAATCTCTTGGAACTGATCTGCGAGATTTGCGAGAACCAAACCTGGAGCTGGTGCAAAGTTAGCGAGATCTTCATTCACTCCACCAACTTGACCGTCATTAAAGTAAGTAGCCCAGTCGAAGCCAAGCCCACCTGTATTTAGATCTGTTCCATCTCCAGGAACATAAATATCTGCTCCATCAAATCCATCAAGTAAATCGTTACCGCTATTTCCGATAAGCACATCTTTACCTGGGAAAGTAAGCGTTATTCCTGCTGCACCGACAACGTCTCCAGCGATGCCGTCTCCGCCTTGCCCGCCTTCAACCCAGTCGTTTCCATCATCTCCAGATAGAACGTCATTATCGCTTCCACCCAGAATCCAGTCGTTTCCAATTCCAGCTAATCCAACAACTGGGAAAGCACCACCTGAAATGAAGTCGTCTCCAGCGTTACCGTTGTAAGCATCGGTTCCAGAACCACTTAAATAATCGTTTCCGTTACCACCAATAAGAATATTTAGACCAGCCGAGTCTTCAATAACATCTCGACCTTCTCCTCCTTGAATAAAGTCGTTGCCATCACCGCCTCGCAACCAGTCATTTCCGGCATCGCCGTAAATTGAATCATCGCCGCGATCAGAAAGAATCTTGTCGTTTTCAATTGTGCCGTTCCAAAGAACGTGTCCGGTGCCTGTGTACATCCAAGTTCCGTCAGCCAAGATTTTGATAAATGAAGGCTTAGTTGGCATATTCACTGTGTAAGTTGGAACTGCGAAAGCATCAGTTGTAATTGAAGTGATATCTGTATTTCGCTGAATAATATCGGAGAAGAAGTTGGTTTCGACCTGAACAGTAAGGTTCAATCCAGCAAGACGACCGAGATAGTAAAAACGATCGCTCTCTTGCAGATTTTCTAACTGCTTCTTAAAGACATAATCAAAGGTACTTCCAAGCATTGTGCCCGCTTGCGTGTTCTTCTCAGCTAAACCGCCTACCCATAGATCGATATCGTTTAGCCCGCTTGAACCCAACATAAATGTTACGCAGGCTTGTGAATCATTAATTCCCTGATATGCCTCGTAGCAATCAACGATGCTCTGAGCGCCAGCGCGCATGTCAACATAACTTGTTGATGTATCTGCCGGATTAAGAGTCACGGTCTTGGTGTCTGTGTCGTCCAAAGGCGTTGCGCCATCTAAGAAGGTAATTGCTCCAGATGTGTTGCCATAGGCAGCGACAAAGTTAACTAGCGACTCTGGGTGGCGCAGGCTCTGACCGAACTCTGCCCAAGAACCATACGGTGCGAGGCTGGTAATTCCAGTGCTCGCCTTTAAAGTTCTGCGGAAATCATTTAGCGTTGGAACACCTGCATCGCGACCACGAGCAATATTTAATGTAGCAAGGTCGAGCGGTAAACCAAGCAAACTATTGCGAAGTGCGCCCGTTACAAACTCATCAATCTCATTGCCGGTCTGATTAGCCATACCTCGGACAATACTTCCAGCAGCTTCTCTACCTGTGAGGCTTCCACCGTTATCTGTTGCAGCTGGATAAGAATGCGGTTGATTAAATTCAGTTGGATTTAGGAACGCATATAACAGCGGAACAGATAGATCATTGGCGGTTCCACCAGATGATGTACGGTCAACTGTTTCGTTCAATTGTGAGTGGCCATAGCGATATACCGCGTGTGCAAATTCGCCGGTGATATCAGGACGAATAGTTGGGTCGTAGCCAACGAATGGCTTAATAAGTGGTTGCACCTTGCGCGCAAATTCACCAAAGACAAGATGCTGATATTCCATTTCGGTAATCAACTTCGATGCATGGAATAAACGTTCGCCGTTCCACTCTGGATTTGGGTTTGCATTGGTAACGGTTGCCATACGCCATGCGTTTTTGAAGTCTGCAAGTGCTGCAGCTGTAAGTCCTGTGCTTACTGTTGTCGCAGAGTTAATAACGTTTTGTATGTCAGCCCAAAGACGGTTGTGTTCTGCGTGGAAAATTGTGTGTACAGCGGTTAGGCCGATATTTTCGTTTCCGCGACCATCACCAGTTATGAAGTGAGCATCTAACAATTCGTTGTCATAGAAGCCAGAACCTGGATAGTTATTAATATCTGTATCAGCATCTGCAGTTAAAGTGTTAGATGGTGCCGCAAAGTGGGCAATATCGTTTAAGAATGCGTGCCCGGTTCCTAAACCTGAAAGAACTGGGTTTGCAGGATTTCCAACGCGCACGGTCGCAGTTGTTCCAGAAAAACTCTCAACAACTTGTGGAAAGCCAGTAGCAGAACGTAGAAAACGTCCATATTCATCGGTTAGCAACAAAGGAACCTCATGAATATCCATATCTACAAGCTGGATTCCAAGCTTATTTGCCGCCTGGCGCTTTACTTCTGACCAGTTAGCAATGTTGCCTTCAATATCGCCGTCCAGCAACTTTCCGGTTGCAACTGGCTTATCGGTAGAAGTACAAAGCTTTAGCGGATCAATCGCGCTTGAACTTTCGCTTGCGCACTTGTATTCACGCAAGAAAACTTGGTGTGAAGGATGAGATGTATAAGTTTGGTTCTGATCGATCCACGGGGTGGTTGTATTTGTTCCAGCTGTTGCCGGATCACTGCCGAGAACAGTGCGTCCCATAGAAATTTCTGTAACACATCCGTGGTTGGCCAAGCGTCCACAAGTTGCATAAAGCGGATCACTTGTTGATAAAGGAATTTTCACGGCTTCAGTTGAAGACTTACCAACTAGATCTAGGCCGTGGTCAAAGAATTGACCGAATAGCGCAAACATTCCGTTGTATGGCGCAGCAACTCCGTTTGTGGCACGGTTTGGAACAGAAAGTGAAACTCCATCTGTGCTTGAAGCAACGCAGGCATTTGCTCCACTTAAGGTACAACTTGCAGCAGCGCGTGCTGCAGGGTTTGTGGATGATTGATCAGAAATCAAATTACTTATTGTGCGTGGCGCAGCATCGGTTACGTTTCCGGTTCGAGTTTCATAACCTGGCTTAAATGATGGAGCAACGATGCGAGGGAAAGCGGTATCTGCTGCACCCCAAGCAGATTTACCCAAAGTAACTGGAGTGATGTATCCAAAACCCATCCAAGAAGAAAATCCGTTACCGGTTAAGTTGTTATTTCGACCATCTGTTTGACGCAATCCTTCTGGCAATAGAGGGCTTAGTACACGGGTGGACGCTGTAGAAACTGTAATTGTGCGTGCCGCTCCCGCGGTGCTCGGACCACGTGGATCAGAAAGTGTTCTTCCAGCGGCTAGAACATTTATGCTCGGAGTAACAGCAGGAGATGTCGCCTCAACTGCACGGTGCGACTCGGCAACTCGAATTTGCTGCAAAATGAACTGTAAATCACTGACTGTGATGGTGAAGTCCGCGCCACGTGCGACCGCAGAAGCCTGCTGTGATTGCGATATGGAGCCATAGATTGCAATCAAAAATGCAAGGGCAAGTGAGATAACTCTTTTAGGCGCAAGTTTCATAACTGGAAGATTAAGCCAAATGCCAATAAGTGGATTTTCCCGAAAGGAAAATCGTTCGGTTATTACTCGTACTTTTATAGCGCACGATTCAACAAGTAATACCCTCACGCCATGCAAGGAAAAGTTTCACGCACGTGGGCTGCAGCTATCACTTTTACGCTCAGCGCACTTTTCGTTGCGCAATCCCTGGCATCGGATGTAATTCCTGCCTCTGACTCAATTACCTCGCCTGATTTAACTTCAATGTCGCCTACGCCTACGCCAAGTGCCACAGAAACTCCAACATCTTCACCGAGCACACCGCCAACATCTTCACCGAGCACGCCTGATTTGTCGCCAGGCCCAACTCCGAGCGCTTCGAGTTCAAAGGTTCCTGCATATGCGCTTGAAGAACAAAATATCGCGATACGCATAACCAACTCGGTACATGTAGATCCACGCGCTAAATCGGCATTCATAACGCCTATGAGTCTAAATTCTGATGCGGCCGTACTCGCATGTATCTCATCTCCCAGCTTGCGCTTTGATGCTGGAGCGCAAAACGCAGTGGATACGAACGTTCTCGATGCCATCACGGGCGACTTTACGAATGATTTACGCATAACCGGAACAAGTGCATACGTCGCTCAAACGATTAATACGCTCAACGGTTTGAAAGTATTTTCAAATTCGGGAAGCGTAGTTAACAAATTTCTGCAATTGAGATTCGTGGCAGTCTCTGAACCAACAACTAATGAGAAATTATGTGGTGCAGGCAACCCAAGTAATAACCGAATAATCAACCTAAATCCTTTCGATGTTGGTCTAGACATGAAAAAGGGCGATGTTAGGCTCGCAAAGTAAGTTGAAATTAGGAGATTAATGAGCGGTTTACATTCACCACTGAGCGGCAGCGTAAAGTCGCGATTTGGTGGCACAGGAAAGTATCGGAACAAGGTAATCCTTGGCACCGCGGTACTTGCCTTTGTTCCGTTTCTTTTATCCACCTTTGCCGCCAGCGTGACCGTTGGAAGTGGTGCTCTCGAATTCGGTCAAGGTTCGCAGCAAGCTATTGCCTGCGATGACACGGTGTTTGTAGCCCTTGGCGAAGAGTGGCATGCCAAGCCAACTCCTGAAGATCCTTCTGCTGGTTTCTTTCGCTTACGCACTGCGACTATCTCAAATCTGAATTTATCTTCATGCGCCGGCAAGAAATTGAGCCTTCGTTTAATTGATGGCTCAAGTTCTGAAATCGTC
>WLQO01000076.1 GCA_009698295.1 Actinomycetota bacterium
AGCGATAACGGTGATAATCGTTAAATACTTTTGTAATCGCATGATTACCCCATGGCCTAGTACGCCACCATAAATTGTTAAGGAAACCGCAATTAAAAAGCCAATCACCATCGCTAAATCATGGTTGATATGCCCAAGGCGCACGAATATTGTTCCTGTCGCCAAAGTGGCTAGCGAGACGAGTACTGTCTCCCAGCCAACAAAGATTAGGTATGAGAGCAAACCCGGAACGAGATTTCCTTTTATGCCAAAGGCTGCACGTGATAGCACCATTGTTGGCGCATTAGATCTCTTTCCTGCCAGAGAGCTAAAGCCAACTAAAAGAAAGGACAGGACGGTGCCGATAAATGCAGCAAATGTTGCCTGCCAGAATGAGATTCCAAAGCCAAGAAAGAAGGAACCGTAAGAAAGCGCCAGCAACGAAACGTTAGCGCCACACCAGGGCCAGAAGAGAGAAGAAGCTTTGCCACTTCGTTCGCTTTCAACAATTACATTGGTTCCATTTAATTCAAGTTGCAATCAATTTCTCCGCGATATCCATGAGGTGATGAAGTGAGCAATGATACCTATCGCAATCCCCCAGATCAGATCAATGAAGAGGGTTACCAAGGCGGTAATTACTAGTACGAATGCCTCGGATTTAGTTGTTTGCAGCGATTCGCGTAGCGAGGCTGGATTTAGTATTCGATAGCTGGTACCGATAAGAACGCCGGCAATTGCTGCAGTTGGAATTGCGCTGACCAGCGGTGCAAAGAGAATCACAATCAAAAGCAGAATCACGGCATGCACCATCGCAGCTACCCGCGTTTTTGCATGATTTCGCACATTCACGCTAGTTCGGGCTATCGCGCCGGTTGCTGGCATTCCACCAAAGAGTGAAGCCGCAATAGTTGCTAAACCTTGGCCAACTAACTCCTTATTGGGATCGTATTTATCGCCATCTTTAGCGTGAACCATGCCATCGGCTACTCGCGCTGAAAGTAAAGATTCGATCGCTGCTAAAACTGCGATTAAGAACGCTGGCAAAATAAGATGGCTCAAGTTTTTTACATCGACCAAACTGCCTGACCAAGTACCAATAGATCGTGGAATGTCTCCGATAGCGTGGAGTTTCAAATTAAGTGCTAGCGAAGCCATGGTGGTCAGCGCAATCGCAATGATACTTGCGGGGATATGAACTTTGAATTTGTAGCGATGGGCAATTTTGGGATAATTAAATTTAATCAGTAAGGTAAAGATAACTGCACCAATTGATTTCCAATTCAGTCCAGCGTTAAAAGCACCAGTCAAAGTATGCCAAGCAACAATGTAAGTTCGATCGCCGCCACCTTTAGGAAAATCTAGCGCCAGTGGAATTTGCTGCAATGCGATTACAAGAGCGATGCCAACTGTAAATCCTTCGACAACTGCCCACGGCACTCGATTGATCACAGATCCTGCTTTTAAAATTGCGGCAATTACAACGATGACACCAGCCATCAGGCCTAGCGCTGGGATGGCTGCTGCCCCATAGTTTGTGACAATCGGAATAAGCACAACGGTCATTGCACCAGTGGGACCACTAACTTGATAGCGAGATCCACCGAAAAGAGCTGCGATAAATCCCGCAATGATCGCTGTAATAATCCCCGATGCTGCCGACATACCAGTTGTAACGGCAAAGCCAATAGCAAGCGGTAAGGCAACGATCGCGACAGTCAGGCCTGCGGCAATATCGCTAGAAAATTCGGATTTATTCTTTGGAAAATCATTTCTTGATAAGTAAGAAATGCGCATATCTCTATCTTAAGTCTTAACTACCCACGAAACTGTAGGAAGAGAGCTCGTTGACTAGGTTAAATCCCACATTTTCATAAGCACGTTTTGCGCTTATATTCGTGGCAACCACACCTAAACCAACATGTGCTACCCCGAGTTTGGCAGCGCGAGATAACATTTCGCGCACCAATTCTTGAGCTAGCCCTTTGTTGCGGTGCTCAGTATGCGTCGCAATCGATGCAAACATAACCTGCCCGGTTCTCCATTTAACAAGAGCGCCCAGAGCAACGAGCGTTGCCGCTATTCGTTTTTCTCCCCAAAAGAGAGTCTCTGGATCATCTGGCCAAACAGAAGAATTTGGGGCATGTGTCGTTAAAAAATCTCTCATCTCCGCACTATTTACAGAAATATCACTTTCACGCGCAGTGACAAATTCGTCGGTATCTACCGAATAAAAATCCCAATCAGATCGATGTAAAAAAAGGTTGGAATCTATCTGCAGGCCACGTGTTGTGGCTAAGCGATCACATTCGAGAATTTTTGGGCTCTTGCCTAAAGCCATTGCAAAAATAGTGCCATCTTCATCTTTAACTGAAAAACTAAGTGAATCTTGCGAAAGAAACGCTTCTATAAATCGATGTGCCGGAGCGTATGTGGTGAAGGTTTCCAAATACTCCGACCTATTTTTAAGTAATTCCAGAACTTGGCTATGGTCTTTAATCGAGGAAGAAGTCAAGGAGAAAATCTTTCGTTCCTGGAACTACTGAATAGCCATCAAGATCGGTTACGCCAACTGATGCCAAGACTTCATCATCTACGAAGAAGTTTCCGGTGGTCTCTTTAGAGACGCGATTTAAGATTACATAAGCGGCATCGGCCAGGATTTCTGGTGTACGACAGGCAGCGGTATCAATGCCAGGGATCATCTGCAGTGCTGCAGTATCAATCGCCGTGCGCGGCCATAAAGCATTTACGGCGATGCCAGTTTTCCGAAACTCTTCTGACATTCCAAGGACGCACATAGACATTCCATATTTCGCCATTGTGTAGGCAACATGGTGTTGGAACCATTTCGCTTTCATGGAAAGTGGTGGCGACAGCGTCAAAATATGTGGATTTCGACCAGCCTCGGCGGAGGCTCGCAAATGTGGAATCGCCGCCTGTGAAGTCAAGAATGTGCCTCGTACATTTACATCAAACATCAAATCAAAACGCTTGGCAGGCGTTGCTTCCGTAGGCGTCAAGTTAATGGCGCTGGCGTTATTGATCAAGATATCAATTCCACCGAATTCCGCTGCGGTTTGTTCAATTGCAGCAGCTATCTGGTTCTCATCGCGTAAGTCACATTGAATCGGTAGCGCAGTGCCTCCAGCGGCCCGAATTTCTTCTGCCGCAGTATGAATTGTTCCAGGAAGTTTGGGGTTTGGATCTGAAGTTTTAGCCGCGATCGCAATTGATGCTCCATCACGCGCTGCGCGCAGCGCTATTGCCAGACCAATGCCACGCGATCCTCCAGTGATAAAAATCTTCTTGCCTGATAGATCTCCAGTGATAGTCATTACTTACCCTTCTTCGCCATAAAGTTCATAAATGCTTCCATCGCTTCTTCTGATTGCAGAGCAAGTGAAAAGAGTTCAAATTCTGCCTTCATCACCGCTGCCACGGAATCGTGTTTGCTCGCTTTTAAGAGCGCTTTGGTATTGATCATCGCTTGCGGCGGATTTGCCGCGATCCTATGCGCTAACTCCAAAGCCTCACGAAGTGGATCCGAAGTGATGGATGCGACTAATCCCATCTCTTGTGCGCTCTCGGCATCGAAGCTTTCACCTGTGAAAAATATTTTAGCCGCCCGTTGGTAGCCAACTAAAAGCGGAAAGAGATAACTCGATCCCGCCTCGGGTACCAATCCGAGCGAAGCAAAAGGCATAGAGAATTTTGCCGTAGGTGAAGCAATAACAATGTCGCAGTGCAGAAGCATGGTTGTGCCAACCCCAACTGCATTTCCTTTAACTGCGGCAATTAGCGGTTTAGGAAACTCCAGAAGTGAGCCTAAGAATTTTGCGACATCACTATCTTCACCGGTCGGTGGATTCGCTAAAAAATCTGAAATGTCATTGCCGGCGGTGAAGTGATCGCCCTCGCTTGTGATGATCACGGCGCGAACTCCGAAATCTCCAGCTGCCTCATTTAGCCCCGCTGCTAGGCCCGAATACATCTCGCGAGTCAGCGCATTCATCTTGGCGGGTCGGTTAAAAGTTAGAACCTGGATATCGCCTTCGCGGCGGCTAGTGATTTCAGACATTTGACCATCCTACTCGTTGGTAACCTAGGAGGATAGTAGGAGAATGAGCGCGACGGAGAGGTCATTATGGCAACGGATATAACTATTACTGCGAGAGAGCTCAATCCATTCGAACAACTAGTGCTTGGCTTGTTATGCGAAGGTAAAACTAATTCGGCAATTGCTCGGGAGACTTCCCATACTGAGAAAGTTATTGAAAATACAATCAGCCGCGCAGCAAAAGCATTCAATATCAAATCTGATCCGGATACAAATATTCGTGTCTTACTAGCCCTCGCCTACCGAACCCATTACGGGGATACCGCATTTGATCGTTTGAAAGTTCCATGTTCACATTTGCAAATTGGAGCAGACGGGCAATCCCTATGTAATCGCGATATTCATTAAATAGATCACAAATTTCTCAGGGCTAGCACTCACCAAAGTTGGTGAAGGGCTAGCCCTAACCTTTTCACCGAATTACATACCGGTTCAGGAGTATTAATTGACCTGCACCTAATCGATGGGTGTCTAAAAGGGAGAGATTCAAATGAAGAGAAAGAGTTTTGACAGAATAGTTACAGCCGTTGGATTTGGGCTAGCCGTATTTCTTTTGATCGCTGCCGGTTTGCTTAACTGGGGAGCGAAATTTGCATCAGATGCAGTCAGCTCACAATTAAAGGCACAGGAAATTACGATTCCGGCAGTCACCGGAAATCCTGAAGAGAGCGCTGATGTCACTAAGTTCTTTGCTGATAATGGTGACAAAGTTCTTGCGGATGCCAAACAGGCACAGATGTATGCCGATCACTATCTCGGATTTCACCTATCAAAAATGTCAACATATGCCGCTGCAACAGCGGAAAGCCGTGCGGCAAATGCTGCAATGGCAGCTAACCCTGCCGACCCTGCTCTTAAAGCTGAGGCAGCAGCAAAGTTAGCAATGGTTGATACGGTATTTAAAGGAACAGTACTGCGCGGAACATTGCTTACTGCATATGCTTTTGGAACGCTGGGATCAATTGCAGGAATTTCTGCGATGGTTTCTCTTGGCGGATCTCTCGTGATGCTTCTGCTATCAATTCTTGGGTTAATTCATATTCGTCGTGTCCCTGAGGATGCGACGATTTAACCCTCAACTCTCCGTGAGGGCGCCCCTCGTCAGCCACAAAATA
>WLQO01000077.1 GCA_009698295.1 Actinomycetota bacterium
CTGATTTGCGCGCAACTTTATCGATTTCATCGATATAGATGATTCCAGTTTCAGCTTTCTTTACATCGTAATCTGCTGCTTGCAAAAGCTTGAGGAGAATATTTTCCACATCTTCACCAACATAACCTGCTTCGGTGAGCGCAGTCGCATCTGCGATAGCAAATGGCACATTAAGCATGCGCGCTAAAGTTTGGGCCATTAAGGTTTTACCGCAACCGGTTGGACCAAGTAATAAAATATTTGACTTAGCAAGCTCTACGCCATCTTCGCCTTTAGCTTGGCCAGATTGCACTCGCTTGTAATGGTTATAGACCGCAACTGCTAGAGATTTCTTGGCGCGATCTTGGCCGATTACATATTGATCTAAGAATTCAAAGATGGCTTGTGGCTTAGGGAGTTCTGTAAGTCCTAGCGTGGTCGCTTCGGCGAGTTCTTCAACGATGATCTCGTTACAGAGTTCGATACATTCGTCACAGATGTACACGCCAGGACCTGCGATTAGTTTCTTAACCTGCTTCTGGGTTTTGCCGCAGAAAGAACATTTGAGCAGGTCGCTAGTTTCACCAATACGAGTCATGGGTAAATCTTAGTTTCTAGGCTTAAATAATGGGTCGTGAATTAACTCTGACCTTGTTCGCCCTGAGAATAATCAGCCTTAGATTTCGTGGGATCTCGTAACTCTTTTACACCCGGGACAAGGAGCACTAGATAACACGCAAGCAAGTGGAATGCGATTGTAAAGAGTAGGAAATTGCGTTCACCCGTAATCACAATTATTGGTCCAACAAGTGCCATACCCAGCGGCATTAGCCCACTGCTGCCGACCATGTCTATACTAAATACGCGACCTTGCATCTCTTGCGGAACTTCTCGTTGTATCGCTGTAACCCAATACGCTTCCCAGCCACCAATCGAAAGACCGGCAAGAAAGAATCCACAAATTACAATTGTGGGAGAGATTGGAAAGGCCAACACCAATGGCGCGAAGGCAAAGAGCGACCAGAGTGAGTACGCAACTAGTCCAGGTTTATCGGTTCGAAATCTAACTGCGATTAACGCGCTGATCATTGCCCCAAGGCTGAAAACTGCAGCAGAGATCGCAAAGACCGAATTCGTATTGAATTCTCGGCGCGTTATAACTGGAGTTAGTACCTCCTCGGCGGCGACAATAATCATCAATTGGAACGAAGCCATAAAGATTGATGCGGCAATCCACTTCACTCCCCATACAAATTTGAGACCTTCACGAAGCTCAGTAATAAATGTTGGCTTATTTTCGACTAACTCTTGAGGTGGTTCATTAGCGATTCGTAACAGAAGTGAAGTGCCGACGAAGAATGCGAATGCTGTGACCGCGAAGGTGTAATCAGCTCCAACAATTGCAACTGATAATCCACCTACTCCAGGCCCAACTATGCTTCCGACTTTGGCGACAATTCCGCGCGCAACATTTCCTGCGGGAAGTAAATGATCAGGGAGCAGACTCGGAACGAATGCAGATCCAGCCGGTGCACCGAATGAATCTCCCAAGCCCATCAGAAATACAAGCAAGCCGATCGCCCAAAGCGGCATATGGTTTGCTGAAATTACTACCAGGATTAAAGCAAGGAATCCGCGGAATGCATCCGCGCCAATCATTACCCATTTGCGTGGAAGGCGATCTGACCAGACGCCGCCAACGAGCATAAATAAAGTACCTGCAAAAACACGTGCGGCCAGGATGAGGCCGAGATCTGAAGCGCTACCACCGTTATCTAAAATGGTAACGGCTAAAGCAATTGGAAAGGCAGAAGATCCGATTACAAATATCATCCCCGAAAGAAAGAAGTTTCGGTAATCCTTATATGAAAAAAGAGCGCCGGGTTCGAAATATTTCTTAAACATTTCTAATCCGACGCCCCTTTAGTGAGAATTATGCGGAAGGCTTTGCCTTACGTGAAGACATAACCTTATCTATAATTCCGTACTCAACTGCTTCAGCAGCGGTAAGAATTTTGTCACGTTCGATATCTTTTTCGATTTCTTCAATTGTTTTATTGGAATGCTTAGCCAACATTGTTTCGAGCAGGCCACGCATACGCATAATTTCGCGGGCTTGGATCTCAATGTCAGATGCCTGTCCCCCGCCTTCAGATGAAGGTTGGTGGATAAGGATCCTTGAATGCTCAAGACCGTAGCGCTTACCTTTTGTGCCACCGGCCAAAATAATCGCGGCAGCAGATGCTGCTTGGCCAAGACAAATTGTGGTGATATCTGGGCGAACAAATTGCATAGTGTCATAAATTGCAGTTAGCGCGGTGAAAGATCCACCGGGTGAGTTGATGTAGATCGAAATATCACGATCTGGATCCATTGATTCAAGTGTCAACAACTGCGCCATTACATCGTTAGCAACTGTGTCATCAATTGGCTGGCCCAAAAAGATAATGCGCTCTTCGAATAACTTTGTATACGGGTCTAAGCGCTTGTAACCATATGCAGTCTTTTCTTCAATTGTTGGAAGAACGTAGCGGTTTGTAATCTCTTGAATGTGCTTCATTACTTCTTACCTCCCGCAATTTGTCCATCGTTTGTGGCGATGTGATCGATAAATCCATAAGCAAGGGCATCCTTGGCATTAAACCAGTTATCGCGATCAGAGTCTGCGATGATTTTTTCAAGAGGCTGTCCGGTGTGCTTGGCGTTTAGCTCAGACATTGTCTGCTTAGTGATCGCCATCTGTTCTGCCTGGATGCGGATATCTGTTGCTGTACCGCCGATACCGCCAAGTGGTTGGTGCATCAAAATTCTTGCATTAGGTGTTGCGTAACGCTTTCCTGGTGCGCCAGCGGTCAGAATGAATTGACCCATTGATGCAGCCATTCCCATTGCAACTGTTGCAACATCGTTCTTGATGTAATGCATGGTGTCGTAAATCGCCATACCTGCAGTCACAGATCCGCCAGGTGAGTTTATGTAAAGGAAGATATCTTTCTCAGGATCTTCGGCAGCGAGTAATAACATCTGTGCGCAAATTGCATTTGCCATCTCGTCGCGGAATTCACCGGCAAGAAAAATAATGCGTTCGCGCAGCAAACGGTTGTAGACATTGTCATCTAGCCAGTTACCGCCATTTGCAGCAACGCGCGCGTTCTGCCCGGCCGACTGTGGGTCTTGATAATCCACGTGATCCTCCTGATTGAGTACTTCTTTATATGTAGTGACCTTAACAATGCTCGAGAGTAAATGCTTCCCAAATATGGGAAAAAGGGTCGCAAATCTGCCCTTGTTCGCTCAGGGCAGAGCCGATTCTTTACGAGACGGTCAGTTTTAAGAAATAAGTCTTTTTCCCGTTGGTCAGCGAGATCGAGGTCTTGCCTTTTTTCCGCAGAGTCAGCGATGGATAAGTTTCGTATGCGGAGTTCATTCCCCCAGCAACAAATATCGCAATTTTTGAATTTAAGACTTTGCCTCTCCAGATTTCGGGATTTTCAACTTTGAATACAACCGCGCTCTTGAGTTTCACGGTGACTGACTTGGCCTTCAACGGATTAACCATTTTTGGTGGAAGAACCGATGGGGCAGGCGCTGTTGGTTGTACTTCAACGGTCGTTGAATCTGGGGTATCAACGGCAAGAGCTGAATTGACTGGCAATAAGAATTGCATCGCCATGGCTAGAGAGAGGCGAAGAAAAATCAGGCGCATATGCAACCTCAAATCAACTTTGGAAAGAAGAACCTACTCTGAAAATTATGCCTCAGGAAGAGATGGAGCAGGCTCAGCGGCAGGTGAAGTTTGTGGGCGAAGTGCTTCAAGATCGATCTTGTTGCCAGATTTATCGACGACATTTACGCGACCAAGAGCTCCTGCCAGCGCTTTAGTGCGAGATACCTCAGCGACCAGTTGTGAAATCTGGCCCGCATCTTGGAGCTGCTTAGCAAACTGCTCTGGTGGCATTCCGTAACGCTGTGATGTGCGAATTAAGTATTCAGTTAATTCAATTTCATTTACCTGAACTTCTTCTGCTTTAACTATTGCATCAAGTAAGAAATCAGATTTGATAGATGTGCGAACTTCAGAATCAACTTCGGCGCGGTGTGCGTCATCTTCAAGACGGCCTTCACCTTCGAGATGCTGGTGAACTTCATCTGCTACCAACTTATCTGGGACGGGAATATCAAGATCATCAATCATCTTCTTCAGTAGCAAGTCACGTGCTTGCGTGCCTTGTTCAAGTGCTTTAACGCGCTTTAGGCGTTCAGTGAAATCTGCCTTCAATTCTGCAATTGTGTCGAACTCAGATGCCAGCTTTGCGAAGGCATCATCAACTGGTGGAAGTTCGCGTTCTTTAACAGCCTTCAACTTAATTTCGACATCGCCTTTTTCGTCATCTTTTTGACCGACGAGCTGGGTTTCAAAGTTCTTTACATCTCCGGCCTTCATGCCAATGAGTGCAGCGTCAAGACCATCGATCATGCGGTTAGAGCCGACTTCGTAAGAAATATCGTTTGCCTTGCCGCCATCAACTTCAGCGCCATCAATTTTCGCGGTCAAGTCAACGGTTACAAAATCGCCATCTTTGGTTTCGCGTTCAACAGTATTCAAAGTCCCGAAGCGAGCGCGGAGCTCGTCTACTTGCTCATCAATATCTTTATCTGTGACGGCAACATCATCAACTTCGATTGTTATCTTAGAAAAGTCAGGCAAGGTCACTTCTGGGCGAACATCTACTTCAACGGCAAAGACCAACTTCTCGTTATCGACGTATTCCTTGATTTCAACTTCAGGTCGGCCGACGACGAGAACTGAGTGTTCGCGAGCTGCCATCCCGTAAAACTCTGGGAGGGCGTTATTGATCGCCTCATCGATTACTGATCCGCGACCAACGCGCTGATCGATCATCGCTGCTGGAACTTTGCCTTTGCGAAAGCCCGGAATGTTTACCTTTTTGGCAACAGCTGTATATGCATCAGCTACGTAACCAGTTAAATCTGCGTAAGGGACTTCGATATCAAGACGGACGCGAGTTGGGGAAAGTGTTTCGACCGTGCTCTTCACAAAGTGCTCCTTGATTAGAAATTAACTTGAGGTGCAATAAACATTTCATTGAACTTCTGGTCGGGGCGGGGAGATTCGAACTCCCGGTCTCCTGCTCCCAAAGC
>WLQO01000078.1 GCA_009698295.1 Actinomycetota bacterium
ACTGCGTTGATACGTTCAGCGCGAAGGCGCACTTGTGATGCGGATTCTTCTCCGCTGATGTAGAGCGCAGGAATTCCTTTAGCAGCAGTTTGCGCTGCAACAGATAAGAGAAGAGTTGATTTACCAACGCCAGGTTCGCCAGCGAGCAAGATTGCAGCCCCTGGAACTAAACCTCCGCCAAGTACGCGATCTAGTTCGGATACACCTGTTGCACGAGCACGCGCAGATGAGAGGTCTACATCGCCAATTGGAATGGCGGCATGGGTAACTTTTCCGGCAACAAGTGAGAGTTTCTTAGGAGCGGCTATCTCTTCGACGCTGCCCCAGGCTTGGCATTCGCCGCAGCGACCAACCCATTTCTGCGAGGTCCATCCGCATTCAGCGCAACGGAATGGATCCTTCTCGACCTTAGCCATGGCCTTAGCCTAGACGAAGGCGCTGACTACTTCCCAGCGGCAAGAGTTGCTGGGTGTTGAATTACAAATAAAGGCAATGAGCGCGCTTTGGCATCGTTAATTCCCTTAACGCGCTTATCGCAATGCTCTGCGAGAACTGCATATGCCGCCTCACCCATCAACGCTTGGAGTTCAGTGCGATTGGAAATGTAAACCGGTTCGCTACCAACGTGCGCATCAGTGTTACTTGTGCAATACCAATCGAAATCATCGCCACCATCGCCCCATGCCAGGCGTTCGTATTCACCGATTACGGTAATTGAATATTCGCGCTCGCCAACTTCACGAGTTTCAAAACTGCGACGTAACGGAAGCTGCCAGCAAACATCTGGTTTGGTATCAACAAAATGGCGATTCTCTTTTTGCGCAAGGTGGTGAAGTACGCAACCAAATGAACCGGTAAATCCTGGAGCTTCATATCCCTTGCGATTTAAGAAGATACATCCATCATCAATCGTACGAGTCTTGCGTTCTTTATCTTCATCTAAATCTGAAATACGAAGTTGACCATTTGGCTTCTTAGGACGGGCTTGTTCGAAGAATTGCCACATCTCTGGAGTTAAATCTGCAGCTGCTTTACGGACTCGTTCTTCATCATCCTCATCGGAATACATCGCACCTTCTGTGCAGCAACCAGCATTTGGTCGATTTTCGAAGACGCCTTTGCAACCATCGCCGTAAATACAGGTCCAGTATGAAGTTAGCCAAGTAAGGTCACATTTAAAGATTTCTTCTGGATCGTTGGGGTCGGTAAATTCCACCCAATCGCGTGCGAAACCTGGCTTTATTTCTGACATAGTCGCAGAGCCTACGCGTACTCTTTCGCTATGGCTAATTCAGAAAAACAGGTCGCCGTCATTGGTGCCGGGGTAATGGGCGAAGCCCTTATCTCTGCCTTAATTACTTATGGAATTTCACCTAGTGCGATCACAATCTCTGAAAAGCGCGAAGAAAGAGCTCTTGAGTTAATTCAACGTTACAAAGTAGCCAATTCATCATTGAGTGCAAACGTTGCTAAATGTGATCTGATGCTTTTGGTTGTAAAACCTCAAGATATGGCTGACGTATTAGCAGAGATAAAAGCTGATATCCGTCCAGGGTGTCTAGTCATCTCCTTCGTTGCCGGCAAGAAGATTAGATTTATCGCAGACCTCATTGGCACTAGCGCTAATCCAGTGATTCGTGTGATGCCAAATACTCCGGCGCTGGTCGGAGCTGGCATGTCAGCGATCTCTTGTTGCGGATTGGTTACTGCAGAAGAAAGAGAATTTGCACTTGGTTTCTTAGGTGCGGTCGGAAAAGTAATCGAAGTCGATGAGGATCTGCAGGATGCAGTAACCGCTACTAGCGGATCTGGTCCCGCCTATTTCTTTAGATTCGTGGAAGCCATGATTGATGGGGCGATTGCGCTCGGACTCTCGCAAGCTGATGCAACCACACTTACAATTCAAACTATTGTCGGCGCCGCAAAGTTGCTAGACCAATCGGGGGATACTCCAACAACGCTGCGCGAAAAGGTGACCAGCCCCAACGGCACAACGTTTGCTGCCTTGAATTCATTTAACGACTCAGATATTTCTGGAGTGGTTGCAAAGGCAATGAAGGCAGCACGTGATCGTTCACAAGAACTCGCTTAGGCAGACAATCTCGGCAGCAACTGTATTTGCAGTTGTATCTACGGTTGCCTTGGTGCCAAATGCGCACTCTGCTCCAAAACAAATTGCGGTAAAGCAACTCTCGCTTTTAGCGAAAGATGCCAGCGCTGAAGGAATGGTAGTAACAAATAAAGCAGTAGTTACCTATTCAAATGTCGTAGGAAACACCTCTGATATACAAGTTCGCGCAATCGACTTTGCTGGTGCTGAAATTTGGTCAAAAACTATTGATTCAGGCTGGGATGAAGTCGCGACGGCGATAAACGTTGATACGCAAGGTTCAATCTGGCTAGCCGGAAACAGCGCAACAGGAACGCTTTCTGAGTCTAATACTGCGATTGTTGGGGCTCTGAATCCAGATTCAGTAACAGCAGAAGCCACAAGTGAATTACGCGCTGATATGACGAACATTGCGCTATGGCAATTTTCCGCATCTGGAGAATTGTTGTCACAAGTTAATTCAACACAGGTCCAACCCGCAATCGTTGATGGGCTTTCTGCAAATGCAACCGGTGTATCTATTTTGCTAAGCAGAGATAACGGGCAATCGATATTCTCGTTAAAAGCAGGAATTTTCAGTAAAGAGTTAAAACTCGGAACTATCAAAAGTAAATTCAAGGCAATCTTGCGTGGCGCGGACGGTTCAACTTCACTCTTTGGCTCCAGCAGCGAGACCCTCGGCGGTAAAAAACTAGTTGGCAAAGAAGATGGAATTTTGCTTAAAGTTTCTAAAACGGGTTCTATTTCCAGCGTAGTTCGCAGTTCAGCAACCAGCGCAACTCGAGATTGGCAGAGCGCTACATCATCAAACTTTTTGACTGGAATCGTTAAAAGCGGTAAAAAGATTGAAACTGCTCTTACCAAATTCAATTCATCCTTTACTCCAACTTGGACGGCTCGGTATGCATCTACCGGAGTAAGTTTCGGCACGCTCGGAGCAAATGGCTCGGTCTTTGCCATATTTGAGCCAACTGCGGTGCCGAAAGGAATTACTGGGTGGAAGGTTATAAAGGGCCAATCAGTGGCTCTGCAATTAGATAGTAAAGGCGCACTTGTCGGAGCTTTTACAAATTCACTCTTAGCAACACCGATATCAACCGGATATTCCGCTGAAGGCGGTCTCATAGTTTTAACCAAAGCAGGAGATCTTCTGCGAGTTGCCGCTCGCTAAATTAAGCAGCGCGCAGAGAAACTAATTTATTATCGATTCCAGATATCAGGGTTCGGACCTTATTTAAAACGATCCAAGCAGAGTCAATGCCATCAACGCTTTGTTCCTTGCTCACGAGGGAAAACGTGCTCTTCGATAAATCTAAAGCGCACAATCGCTGCTGGCAGTTGAAAATTGTGGTGGACCCGTCGCTACTTAAGAATTTACTTGGGGTTCCGTAACCCGTTGTGGGAAGCGTTTTAATAACTGTTGGGGCAGCTAAATACGCCCAACGAATCTGTTCTGCTTTCGGCAAGGTTAAGGTGGAAGCAGTTAACCAGGTTGCCAAAATTCCACGTGCTCCCTTTTGGAGAGTGACGTCATATCCAACAACGGCGATTGGGCCGCCTGATTCATCGATCGTTGAAAACTTCCAAGCCGCTGGACTTAATCCAGTTCGTCGGGCAACGCGAATTGCTCCAGCGGTTGCTTCTTTCCGTTGGTTAATTGTTAAAATTGAGTCATAAAGCAAGATTGTATCTTTGCCATCAAAGAGCGCATCTAGATGGAAAGCGACATCGCCAGTGGTTCTGTCATCTGTTTTGCGATCACCATCAATAATTTCATATTTCCATTCAGTACTGCCTTTTGCTTTTACAGCGCCTAATAAAACTCCTTGAGACTCATCACGATAGAAAACTTGTACCCCAGCGGAGTAAATAGAACAAGCATTGGCGACGCTCACATCACTTGCGGTGCGAACGCGAATTGGATCGTCATATTTATTTACAGCCGATCCATTTCCATCTACGACATCATATTTAAAGGTTTTTCCATCATAAGTTGCATAACGCAGATCTTTATCGACCGAATCAGCGTAGAAGATGTGAAGCGTTTGCGTCTTTCCATACCCGCTAACACAGGCTGAAACATCTCCTGATATGGGATTTCTGGTGCGACCCGCAGATCCGCCTCGTCCATCAACAGTTAACTTATTCCAGAGCTTTCCATTCCAAAGTGCGACTTTAAGCGCACCATTATTTGCATCTTGATAAACAATCGCTGGATTTGTATTAAAAGTAACCGTTGTTAAATTCTTTGCATCCGCTTTTGGATCAATGACAACCTGCTTCCAGGCTGCTTTTGGAGTTATTGCATTTGTAGTAACCGGTTCGGAAGTTCCAAGGGAATTGGATGCAGTGACGGTAAAGGTGTAAGACGTCCCGTTCTTCAAGCCAGTTAATACCGCTGGGCTATTGGTAAAGCTCTTTTCTGCGCCAGTTTTAACATTTGTCACTGTGTAACTAGTTATTTGAGCTGCTCGCGCATTAGCCGGAGGATCGAATTTAACGATCGCGCCAGAATCTGAAATCAACGCTTCGGCATTACGGACTGTTTGAGGGATGCCGACGGCAATTCCGACAGGTGGCTTGGCTCGCAAATCTTGCATCATTGCAAGCAATAGCGGCCCAGGTTCGTGAAAAGTTTCACCGGCAGCCAAATTTGGTGACATCACTGAATCGCGACCGGCGCTATCAAAAGTTACTTCATCTAAATGGCTAACCGAAGAGCCATCTTCATATTTCTTCGGTGAATACAGCAGAGGTTTAACCCCTCCATTTGCAGCAATTCCTTGAGTGCCGGACCAAACTAATTTTGAGGTTAACGCTTCACCAAGTTCAAGTGATGGTGAAGGAAAGTCAGAGAGCCTACGTCCGTCTCCAGTTTGAACATATGC
>WLQO01000079.1 GCA_009698295.1 Actinomycetota bacterium
CACTTTTACTGCAACAGATCTCGTTGTCGCCGCTGGCACGTTTAATACCCAGAAACTTCTGCACAAGATGAAGCGAAAGAATTTGCCGAAGCTATCTGACAGATTGGGCGAACTATCGCGAACAAATAGCGAAGCGCTGACCGGCGCTTTGATGGATAGCCGTGAAATTGATTTCAGCCGTGGCGCAGCTATTACATCTTCATTTTTTCCTGATGAAAGCACTCACGTAGAACCAGTGAGATATGGAAAAGGCAGTAACTTCATGGGTCTATTGCAAACCATGATGACTGATGGTTTCACTGGCAAAGAACGGCGCCGGCATTGGACCAAACAATTTATTGCCAAACCATCTTTATTGGCTCGCATAATCAACGTCCGTCATTGGAGCGAGAAGACTGTTATTGCACTTGTAATGCAGGATGTCGATTCTTCAGTAACTGTTAAAGGTAAACGTGGAATTTTCGGTTTCAAGCTAACTTCTAAGAACGATAGCGACCATCCAAATGCAACGTATATTCCCGCTGCCAATGAAGCTGTGCGGCATATCGCAAATGAATACGGTGGAATTGCCGGTGGACATATAGGAGATTTAATTAGCGCACCATTTACGGCTCACTTTGTCGGCGGATGCGTAATTGGAAGCGATGAAAAATCTGGAGTGATCGATGCCTATCATCGCGTCTTTAACTATCCGACCTTACATATTGTCGATGGTTCAACGATCACCGCTAACTTGGGAGTTAATCCATCTTTGACAATTACTGCTCAGGCAGAGCGCGCAATGTCTCTTTGGCCAAATAAAGGCGAATTCGATCAACGTCCCGCACAAAGCCAGGCTTACAAGTATCTTCAACCTATAAAACCGAACGATCCAGTTGTACCTGCCAGCGCACATGGTGCACTTAAATAATGGAGATGAAATGAAGAAGTGGGCTTTAGTAACTGGTGCATCCTCCGGAATCGGAGAAAGTTTTACACGCTTACTCGCCGCTGAAGGTTTTAATCTAGTTTTAGTAGCCCGTGATGAAGTTAGATTAAATGAGCGTGCTGCTGGTTTGAAGTCGAAATATGGAGCCGATTCAATTGTGCTCGTCGCGGATCTCGCAACTGAGTCTGGCTGCGCGAAAGTTGAAGATTTCATTGCCAATAATGAGGTTGAAGTCTTGATTAACAATGCAGGTTTTGGAATTAATAAAGCATTTACTATGAGCGATTTAGCAAAAGAAGAAGAAGTCTTAAAGGTATTGGTGCGCACTCCGATGAGGTTGATGCACGTTGCACTTCCCAAAATGAAGGAACGAAACTCAGGCATCGTGATTAATGTTTCATCGGTTGCTGGTTTCATAGCAGGTGGCGCATATAGCGCCTCTAAGGCTTACTTAACGGTCCTATCTGAATCATTAAATACTGAACTTTCTGCAACAAAGGTAAAGGTCTCCGCGCTCTGTCCCGGATTTACTCGTACCGAGTTTCATCAACGTGGCAGAATGAAAATGGCTGGTCTCCCACAATTTATGTGGCTAAATTCTGATGCTCTGGTTGCGAAGGCTTGGAAAGATGCCTTGGCAGGCAAACCAGTTTCGATCCCTGGCTGGCAGTACAAAGTTCTTGTTGGAATTATTTCAAGCGTTCCCAGGTCATTGGTAAGGCGCGTTGGAATGAACTTACGAGTTAAACAACGTTAATTCACACGATTTTCCCTGCTTATATCCTCGGTAACTCTCACCGCACTGGCTAATATTGACCCATCATCTATGGAGGTCTTCATGTTTCGTAAGGTTCTTGTCGTTGCCGGTGCTGCAGCTTTAGTTGCTGCCTCAATCACCACCGTGCCAGCTAGCGCTGCGACCAAGGTCAGTAATGGTGTTGCCTGCTCAAAGTCAGGTGCAAAAACCAAGGTAAGCGGCTCTTCATACAAATGTGCGAAGAACCCTCTGGTAAAGAATTCAAAGCTCACTTGGTTATCTCTTGATTGCCTAAACACTGCAACTACATACACCAAAGCTGTTGCTAACTTGCCAAAAATTAAGGCAGCTACTGAAGCTACCGTTGCAAAACTTGATGCTGATATAGCAAAGCAGGCGTTGCAAGTTGAAGAAGCAGCAAAAATTGTTCCGGAATACCAAGCAAAGATCGCCAAAGCGAATGCGGAGTTAACACGTTTAAAGGCTGACACTGCAAATCTAACTAAAAATAAAGCCACTATCGCTGCATGGACAAGTGCAGTTCGTAACTATGAAGTTGCGATAAAGGCATATGCAACTGTTGGGAAGCAGAGCGACCGAAGCGAAAAAGCTAAGGCACAAGCGCTGAGCCAATACGAGAACTCAAAAACCGATATCGGGACTACGCTCGATATGGCGAAATTAATCTGCGCCAAAGGGTTCTAAAGTAATTTAATTACTTTTAACTGCTTTAGTTCGCTCGGCCATTTAAATCTTAGGATTCCCCTATTAATCGTGGCTATCTACTTCCTTTAACTTTTACGGGTGATTATTCATCGTGCCGCTAAATGGCTGCCCGGATCCTTATTGGTTCTGCATATCCTGCTGCGAATATTCTTCCCCGATCCAACAATTGCTAAAGATTTACTCCTTTACAACGCAATCGTCCTAGTTGCTGTTATCGGACTTTTTCAAGCTCCGCTTCATAACGATCCACTCTCTGTCGCATTTTTAACTCTTGCAACAGCATCTTGGGGTATTGGTTCAACGACATCGAGTCTGAGCGAATTCTTTAATTTTAGTGGTCACGAACAATTAGTTTCCAATATTGCATACTCACTCTTCTATCCATTCGCATTTATCGCTATTCCAAGGGCTATTGGTCGAGGAAAGAAATTGAAAGCAATTGAACTCTTGGATTCGAGCATATTCGGCCTCGGCTTAAGTTCGATTATTGCTGCACTAATTCTTGCAAAGTTAGTAGGAGATTCAAGTCTTGGATATTTCTTCTCAATTCTTTTTGCAGTCTGTGATATCGCCCTAATAGTTATAGTTCTTGCAAGCGCAGCACTTTCTAAATTCTCATTTCGTTTGGCTTTGATAACCGCCGGCATAATTGCATTTACGCTCACAGATTTCTATTACCTTCAGTGCCAAATTAAAGGCGTGTACCAATTTGGACAATTTAGCGATGAAGGCTGGTTGCTTGGATTGGTTTTACTCTCACTCTCACTTTGGTATCTCCCAAGTGAGCTAAAGAGCCAAGGCAAAATTCATCCAGCACTAATTGCCATTTCAATTTTTATTAGTCCAACTTTATTATCTGCGATCGCACTGCGGCCGGAGTATTTCCCGACTTATGTAGTCATCCCGACTATCGCAACGCTCTTATTAGCCTTTATTCGGATGACTCTTGTGATCCGGCAAGCTAATAATCTGGGTGAAGAGAAGATACTTGCACGTACCGATGAATTAACTGGGCTGCCAAATCGACGCAGGTTAATCGCTGAACTTACTGCGTTTACTGAAATTGATGGTGCGCTGCTTTTGTTAGATCTAGATGGATTTAAACCAGTTAATGATCGTTACGGTCATGAAATGGGAGATCGAATTTTGCGCCAAGTAGCGCAACGTTTTAGCCGTTCCCTTCCAAGTGGTGCAATTTTGGCCAGGCTAGGAGGTGATGAATTTGGTGTAATTGCGACAGGCAGTGATGAAGCGACGTTGGAGTTAGTCAACGCTTTAAAAGCCACACTGAGCTATCCATTTATCATCGACGGTAAATCAATATCTATAAATGTAAGTATCGGACATGTTCGCAATGATGGAAATGGAGATTTGCTCCAGCGCGCTGATTTAGCGATGTATGAAGCAAAACGAGCTAGCGCGGAGGCTCGGGCTTATCTTCCTTAATCTCCTGCAAGCGCGCCAACGATTCAATTCTTTCAATGGCATGATCAACGATACGTTCGCAATAACCTTTTGAATAACCATCTTGATGTAACCAAGGTTCATGAATTTCAGCAGCCGCTAAATGGGCAAGTTCTGGAACATATGTGCGGATGTAATCTCCATTTTCATCAAAGCGCTTGCCTTGTTCTATCGGGTTGAAAACTCGGTAATAAGGCGATGCATCTGTGCCACAACCGGCAGTCCATTGCCATCCATGCGCATTCGATGCCACGTCAAAATCAACAAGGTGCTCCATAAAGAAATCAGCGCCATGCTGCCATTCCAGATGCAAATCTTTTACAAGAAAGGAAGCAACTACCATTCGAGTGCGATTATGCATCCAGCCTTCACGAACTAACTGGCGCATAGCGGCATCGACAAATGGATAGCCGGTCTTGCCCTCTTGCCAGGCTTTGAGTTTGGCTCCTGGTTTGTCATATCTCATATCTTTAAAACGAGGAGCGTAATAATCGTTTTCAGTATGTGGATTGTTAAATAGAACATCGGCGTAAAACTCTCGCCAAGCAATCTCTTTGCGGAAAGTATCGTGGCCTTTGCTCTCTCCTAATTTTGCAAGCAAAGTGCGTGGATGAATTTCTCCCCATTTCAGATGTGCACTCAACTTACTTGTGCCATCAATTCCAGCCAGATTTCGCGCTTCATCGTAATTATCAAGTGCGCCGCTTTGAAATTTCTTCCACCGCACTAAAGCTGCTTGCTCACCTGCAGCTGTAACGACCGCGCCTTCTGGCATCGCCCAATCTGGGAAATTGCGATCTTTT
The DNA here is from genome assembly GCA_009698295.1 of Actinomycetota bacterium. Taxonomy (GTDB): domain Bacteria; phylum Actinomycetota; class Actinomycetes; order Nanopelagicales; family Nanopelagicaceae; genus Planktophila. The sequence goes on from WLQO01000079.1 coordinate 4,679, forward strand.
TCAATTGGCTTTACCGTATTAATTTTCTTCGGCGTCGCAGCCGGTGCGCGCCAACCGTGTGTGCACCAAGCGCGATAGAACGGTGTGTAAACACGATATGGAGTTGCATCACTAGGTTTAAGTACACGACCAGGTGCTACTGCATACGGACTTCCGGTACGAGTTAATGTAATTCCAGCAGATTCAATCCGTTCATCGCGCGCTTTTCCGTATGGCTCGTATTCAGCGCTTATATGAATATCGTTTATGCCATATCTGCTTTTCAATTCTGTTAAAACTTCCACTTGGTCGCCAACAAGTATGTGTAGGCAA
>WLQO01000008.1 GCA_009698295.1 Actinomycetota bacterium
CACTTTTTCGGTTAAGCCGTTAGCCGATGGATATGGAATTGCAAGTTATATCCATTCTGAAGATCGTGAATATTTGCTTAAGCCGCAAGGGGCACATGGTGCAGAATTTAATGCAACTCTTGATGCAATGTCATTTGAGGAACCAACTGATACTAGAAATTTGCGACATGGTGATTTACTTGAAATCTTAGATTTGAAGATAACTGCGATACACGCTCCGGGTCACACAAAGGGAAGCACCATGTTCACCATTAACGATGAGGTTTTGATTTCCGGAGATGTGCTCTTTGCCGGTTCGATCGGCAGAACTGATCTACCTTCTGGATCACATGAGGCGATGGTTAAGACGTTGAAGACTCGAGTTCTGCCTTTAAACGATGATCTACGCGTATTACCTGGGCATGGCCCCGAGACCACGATTAAATTCGAGCGAAAAAATAACCCTTATCTGAAAGAATTACGGGTATGAAATACGAAAAGATTCAAGCGCCAAAAGGGGTTAGCGAGTACGCGCCTCCGCTTTCGGCTGCCTTCGAATGGGTTCGTGAATCTCTGATCGCTCCCGCAAAACTTGCTGGATACCAATTGATGGAGTTACCGGTCTTTGAAGATACCGCCTTATTTTCACGTGGCGTCGGTGAATCAACGGATGTTGTTTCTAAAGAGATGTATACCTTCGAGGACCGTGGTGGTAGATCAATCACACTTCGTCCTGAAGGCACAGCCGGAGTTATGCGTGCAGTAATTGAGAAGGGTTTGGATCGAGGCCAGTTACCAGTGAAAGTTTGGTATTCAGGTCAATTCTTTCGCGCCGAACGTCCGCAAGCTGGGCGCTATCGCCAGTTCTATCAAGTCGGCATCGAAGCGATCGGTCTAGATGACCCCGCAATTGATGCAGAAGTAATTGCTATTGCAGATCAGGGTTTCAAATCGGTAGGTCTGCAAAATTACCGTTTGGAAATAACTTCACTCGGCGATGCAGATTCTCGTGCAGCGCATCGGGTGGATTTGCTGAAGTTCATCGCCACATTGAATCTCGATGAAGCAACCAGCGCCCGAGCTGCTATCAATCCGCTCCGTCTTTTTGATGACAAGCGCCCAGAGATGAAAAAAGCGATGGAAGGTGCGCCATTACTTTTGGATTATTTATCCAAGGAATCGTTAGCCAATTTCACGCAAGTCAAGAAGTATCTGGATCAATTAGGTATTTCTTATGTCGTGAATCCAAGAATGGTGCGCGGCCTCGATTATTACACCGGTACAACCTTCGAATTTATTCATGAAGATCTAGGTGCCCAATCAGGGATTGGTGGGGGAGGTCGTTACGACGGTTTGATGGAGATCCTTGGAGGGCAATCACTATCTGGAATCGGTTTTGGATTAGGTGTAGACCGTGCACTTCTTGCAGCGCAAGCTGAAGGTGTAATCACCGAAAATCAATTTACATCTGACCTATTTATTATTCCACTCGGCGAAGAACAGAAATCTCTTGCGCTATCACTGGCTGCAGAATTGCGAATGGCTGGAATCCGAACTGAGATCGCTTTTGGTGATCGCGCCCTAAAAGGGGCGATGAAGGCTGCCGATAAGAGCGGCTCTCGTTACGTGGTGATTATTGGAGATGATGAGGTTGCATCTGGCAGCGTCGAACTGAAACGTATGAGCGATGGCGCTACTTCTTCGGTTAAGATTGGTGAATTACAGAAGGCCCTAATCGGGGCTCTCTAAATTTTGATTGAAACCTTAAAGGCGGGCGAATAACAGATGTTACGTACTCATGACGCTGGATCTCTGCGCGCCACAGATGCAGGAAAAGTTGTTTCACTAGCAGGGTGGGTGGCACGGCGCCGCGATCACGGTGGCGTTGCATTTATAGATCTGCGTGATGCCACTGGTTCAGTACAAGTAGTAATCCGCGATGAAGCGCTAGCTGGTCTTCTGCGAGCTGAATGGTGTCTGCAAATCACCGGTGAAGTGGTTCTTCGTCCAGATGGAAATGCAAATTCTGCGCTGCCAACAGGTGCGATAGAAATTATGGGCGACGATATAAAGGTCTTGAGTGAGTCCGCTGCGCTGCCTTTCCCTGTCGATAGCGGTAATGATTCAGAAATTTCGGAAGAAGTTCGGCTGAAGTATCGTTACTTAGATCTGCGTCGCGAAAAACCTGCAGCAAATTTGCGCTTGCGTTCAAAGGTAACGTCAACCATTCGTCGAGTTATGGAAGATCTGGATTTCCTAGAAATTGAGACTCCCTATCTAACTCGTAGCACTCCTGAAGGAGCGAGAGATTTTCTAGTTCCGGTGCGATTGCAACCCGGCAGTTGGTACGCCCTGCCACAATCGCCACAATTATTTAAGCAGTTGTTAATGGTTGCCGGTATGGAGCGTTACTACCAGATTGCGCGTTGCTTCCGAGATGAAGACTTCCGTGCCGATCGTCAACCAGAATTCACCCAGCTCGATATTGAAATGTCATTTATTGATCAGGCCGATATCTTGGCTGTTGCCGAAAAACTCTTAGTCAGAGTTTGGAAAGAGGCGGTTGGTTACGATATCAAAACGCCGATTCGTCATATGACTTATGCAGATGCGATGCAGAACTACGGTTCAGATAAGCCCGATCTTCGTTTTGATTTGCAACTGGTCGAGCAAACTGCATTTTTTGCTAAGACTGAATTTAGAGTCTTCCAAGCACCTTATGTTGGAAGCGTTGTGATGCCAGGAGGTGCTGCCTCTCCACGTCGCGAGTTGGATGCTTGGCAAGATTGGGCAAAGGCACGCGGTGCCAAAGGTTTGGCTTACATTCTTGTAAATGAAGATGGAACTTTGGGTGGGCCGGTATCTAAAAATATTTCACAAGAAGAACAGAATGGGATTGTTCAAGCAGCCGGTGCAAAGGCCGGAGATGCTATTTTCTTTGCTGCCGGAGAACGCAGCGCCTCGCTCTCTTTGTTGGGTGCTGTTCGTTTAGAAATTGGGAAGCGATGCAATCTAATTAATGAGGGCGCTTGGGAATTTCTTTGGGTGGTTGACGCTCCGATGTTTGAGCCAACTGATAACGGCGGTTGGACGGCGGTCCATCATCCATTTACAGGGCCAAAACCAGAGTTCGCCAATTCATTTAAGGCAGATCCGGCTAAAGCTTTGGCTTATGCATATGACATAGTTCTTAACGGAACTGAACTTGGTGGCGGTTCAATTCGTATTCACGATCGCCAAATTCAAAAAGATGTCTTTAACGTCATTGGATTAAGCGATGAAGAAGCAGCGAGTAAATTTGGCTTCTTACTTGAAGCATTTAATTACGGGCCACCTCCACACGGTGGAATTGCACTCGGCTTAGATCGTGTCTGCGCCTTATTAACTGGCAGTGATTCAATCCGTGAAGTGATTGCATTTCCTAAAACAGCCAGCGGCGGCGATCCGCTAACTGGCGCGCCAACTCCGATTACGCCAGCACAGCGAAAAGAGAGTGGAATTGATGGTTTGGCGAAAGCCGAAAGCAAGGGCTAAGCCCGAACTCAGGTAGGCTCTACTTAACTTAGCGAAAGGTACGAGAAATGGTTACAGGTCCAGGCGGAATCGCAACGATTATTGCCGCCTGCTCACTTCTCGTGATTGCCGTCGCGATTTCATATGCAGTTATCCGGATTGCGCGCCTGATTGATCAGGCCAAGATCTCACTCAAATCTCTTACCGATGAAGCTGCCCCTTTAATTCACGAATCAACTAGAACTGTTGAATTGGTAAATAGCCCTTTAGAAAGTTTTGCACGAATCACTAAGAACGTTGAAGATGTGACTACCAAAGTCGCAGATGCAACTTCAGGTTTTATGGATAAGAGTGGACCAGCGGTAAAAGTAGCAGGTGCTTTGATTAGCGCAGCGGGAATGAGCAAGTCACGTTCCAAAAAGAAGAAGAAGGCGGAGTGAGCCCACAAAGTGGAATCCGCCGAGATCCGTTCGCGCTGGCTGCGCTTCTTTGAAAGTGATAACCGCGAAGGTTTAACTCATACCGTAGTTCCGTCTGCCTCTTTAATTGCGGACGATCCAAATTTATTGCTCGTTAATGCAGGAATGGTTCCGTTTAAACCATATTTTCTAGGTGAAGTAACACCACCGTTTAAGCGAGCAACTTCTGTTCAAAAGTGTGTCCGTACTTTAGATATTGACGAAGTTGGAAAGACAACCCGCCATGCCTCCTTCTTTCAGATGTGTGGCAATTTCTCTTTCGGCGATTACTTCAAAGAAGGAGCAATTGCTCTTGCTTGGGATTTGTTAACTCGTCCTATTTCGGATGGGGGATATGGATTCCCCGAAGATAAGTTGTGGGTAACTGTCTATCTAACAGATGATGAAGCTGCAGATATTTGGCATAAGAAGATCGGAATTCCAAAAGAACGTATTCAACGTCGCGATATGGCAGATAACTTCTGGTCGATGGGTGTACCTGGACCGTGCGGACCATGTTCTGAAATTTACTTCGATCGAGGTCCAGCCTACGGAAGAGATGGCGGACCTATCGCCGATGAGAATCGTTATCTCGAAATTTGGAACTTGGTATTTATGCAGAATGAACGCGGCGCCGGCGGGGGCAAGGACGGCTATCCAATTCTGGGTGAACTTCCCGCTAAAAGTATTGATACAGGCTTAGGTTTAGAAAGAACTGCGGCACTATTGCAAGGCGTGGAAAATATTTACGAAATTGATACCACGATGCAAATTTTAAATCGCGCCATGGAGTTAACCGGAGTTGAGTACGGGGCTAACGAGAAATCCGATATAGCCCTTCGCGTAATTGCCGACCATGCCCGTACATCGGCGATGTTGATTGGTGACGGCGTGACGCCAGGTAATGAGGGACGGGGCTATGTTTTACGTCGCATGATGCGCCGCACAATTCGTAATATGCGCCTGCTTGGAACCAACGATCCGATTATGTCTGAACTTACCGTGGCTGCTATCGGAGCAATGGGACCGCAATATCCAGAGTTGATTAGTGATAAGAAACGCATTCTCTCCGTATCAGTTTCAGAAGAAGAGTCTTTCCTTCAAACGCTAAAGAGCGGAACTCAGATATTTGATGTTGCATCTTCGCAATTGAAGAAGGATAAGAAGAAGATTCTTCCAGGTGAAGAAGTTTTCAAGCTTCACGATACTTATGGATTTCCTTTCGATTTAACTCTTGAGATGGCTCGTGAAGAAGGCTTGGAAGTTGATGAAGCAGGCTTCACTAGGTTGATGAAAGAGCAGCGCGATCGCGCTAAGGCCGATGCCAAGGCAAAGAAGAGTGGCCACACAGATTTGAGCGAATATAAGAAAATTGCCGATGCTAAGGGCGGCAGCGAATTTATTGGCTATACCCACGTTAGATCCGAGTCAAAAGTAAATGGAATTTTGCTAGATGGCGTAAGCGTTAAGAGCGCCAGCGCTGGTGATGATGTTGAAATTGTTTTGGATCGGACACCTTTCTATGCCGAAGGTGGTGGCCAATTAGCCGACGGCGGAAAGATAACACTGGCTAATGGAGCAATCATTGAGATCGATGATGTCCAGGTACCGGTGAAAGGGCTTTCGGTTCACCGGGGACGAGTACTTTCTGGTGCAATCGCTTTGGGAGATGACGGTTTAGCAGAAATAGATAATGAACGCCGTAACGCAATTTCGCGCGCTCATACCGCCACGCACATGGTCCACAAAGCATTCCGAGAACTTCTTGGCGAAACCGCTACGCAAGCTGGCTCTGAGAATTCTCCAGGACGTTTTCGATTCGATTTTCCATCTACCGGCGCGGTTTCACCAGGCGTTCTAAACGATGTAGAAGCGCGTGTAAATACCTTGTTGCTGGAGGATCTGGAAGTTAGCGCAGAAGTTATGTCGCAGGATGCCGCGAAGAAGATGGGCGCGATGGCACTGTTTGGTGAGAAATATGGCGATCAAGTGCGCGTTGTCAGCGTTGGTGATTGGGCGCGAGAACTCTGCGGTGGAACTCACGTTGCACGTTCAGGACAACTAGGCGTAGTCAAGCTTTTGAGTGAATCTTCAATTGGTGCTGGCGTACGGCGCGTAGAAGCTATCGTCGGAGTCGATGCATATCAATTCTTAGCACGCGAACATTTACTTTTAAATTCACTAACCAATCTGATTAAGGGTTCGCGCGCTGAAGAACTTCCTGAGCGAATTTCGGATTTATTAGGCAAGATGAAAGATATTGAGAAAGAGTTGGCTGCGGTGCGCTCTGCAGCTGCGATGTCAGATCTCTCATCGCTTGCAGGGCAAGCAAAGCTTATCAACGGTACTTCTGTTATCACTGCAAAAATTGCGGATGGTATCGCCGTAGATGATCTTCGCAAGATCGCCCTCGATTTACGTAACCGCAATGTCGACGCGGTTGTGGTTTTGATTAGTGTCACTGATGGAAAACCGGTTCTGGTTGCGGCTGTAAGCGATGCTGCTCGAACCAAGGGCATCAAAGCGGGTGCGCTGGTAAAGATTGGTTCCACGATACTTGGTGGCGGCGGCGGCGGAAAAGATGATTTCGCACAAGGTGGCGGAACATCTATCACTGAAATTGAAAACGCTCTGCTCACTATTGAGAAATCTCTCGCAGGTAGTTAATGGCGCGAATCGGACGTCGAATTGCTTTCGATTACGGTGATGTGCGCATAGGTGTCGCTATTTGTGATCCGGATGGAATTCTGGCAACGCCGATTGCTACTTTGCAGAGCAAGAACCCATCTTTAAAGGGTGAGATCGCGAAATTGTTGAGTGAATACGAACCAGTTAAGGCTTATGTCGGAAATCCCAAATTACTCAGCGGAAATGATGGAGAAGCCGTAGCAAAGGTTTTAGCCTTCACCGAATTTCTAACTGCCAATTTCGATCTTCCAATCACCCTCGTCGATGAACGCTTATCGACTGTAACCGCCGCAAAGAAATTGCGGGAGTCAGGAGTCGATGCCAAAGGTGCGAAGACTTTGATTGATGCCGCAGCTGCCGTCGCAATTCTGGAACAAGGGCTGGCAAATGAAGCTAGATAAATCTGCGCTGTTGCGGGTTATCGCAGCGCTGACCGTAGTCGCCCTCTTTACTGGTGGAGTTCATGAATTGCGAAAAGGTTCCGGTGGGGCCGCGGACTTTCCTTGCGGCGCAGGAAAATCAGAGGAAGTAGCAATTTCAATAGGTAAAGGAGATACCGGTTCCGAAATTGCACAGCAGCTATTTCAAGCAGATGTTGTGAAATCCAGTGCCGCATTCTTTCGTTTAGCGGTCGGGGACGAGCGTTCCCAAAGAATTGCGCCAGGTTCTCATCGTATCCAAATTCAATCTTGTGCCAAAGATGTGCTGGACCAACTGTTGGATCCCAAACGTATTGTTAATCTTATAAATATTTTTGAAGGCGCTTGGAATACCGAGATTATGGCTGAGATGATCAAATCCGGATTTGCTGCAGCAGATGTCTCTAAAGCGCTGAAGAGCCAGGAGTTACCAAATGGATTCAAAACTTTAGAGGGCCTACTCTTCCCAGCACAGTATTCTTTTGCGGAAGAGACTTCAGCGCAATCAGCGGTATCTGCCATGGTGGAACGCGGCAAGATGGAAATTGAGAAATCAGGCATTTCAGCAGGAAGTGGCAAATATACGTCGCAACAGTTACTGATTATCGCCTCGATTGTGCAAGCAGAAGCTGATACTAAGGATTTCGCCAAGGTCTCACGAGTTATTCGCAATCGTTTGGAAAAGGGAATGCCCTTACAGATGGATTCCACAGTTCATTACTTAAAGAAAGTTCGTGGCAAGATCTTTTTGAGTACTGCATCGACGCTTCTCAAATCTGAATACAACACCTACCGCAGATATGGTTTACCTCCTGGACCAATTGGAAATCCTGGTTCATCGGCGATGGCTGCCGCGGTCAACCCCGAGCCAGGTGATTGGATCTTTTTCATCACGGTAGCGCCAGGCGACACTCGCTTTACCTCCACCATTGATCAGTTCAATCTATGGAAGGCTGAGTACAAGAAGAATTTGCGTGCGGGAGTATTCGGGAGTGCAAAGTGAGCAAAGAAACTCTACGTGGCGCCGTTCTTGGATATCCGATTGAACATTCGCTATCTCCAGCCCTGCATAAGGCTGCCTTCAAATTACTTGGCGTATCAGGGGAGTATTCCGCTATAGAAGTTCGAAGTGGTGGTTTACAGAATTTTCTGCAAGAGCGCGGAGAAGAATTTGATTATCTTTCGTTGACAATGCCTTTGAAGGAAGAGGCGCTGGAATTGAAAATGGATATAACGATTGATGATTTGGGCAGGCGGATTCAGTCAATCAATACTTTAGTTAAAAGAGAAGGATCGTGGAGTGCGACTAGTACTGATGGTTCAGGATTTGTAAAAGCGCTCAATAACGCCGGGTATGAGCGTTTTGAAAAGGTTTTGATTTTGGGAGCAGGAGGAACCGCACGTGCTGTTGCAGGCGCACTGGATGAGATCGCCACTTCGGTAGATGTAATGCGACGAAGCGTACGTCGCAGTCCCGCAATCGCAGCTTGCTTCCAGAAGATCGAATGTAATTTTTTGGATTGGGATGATTTAGCAGATCTATCAAGTTACGACCTCGTGGTAAATACAACTCCTTCGGGTGCGGCAGATTTAGTCGCAGAAAATCTATCTAATTCGGTTAATGGTTTACTTTTTGATGTCCTGTATAAACCTTGGCCAACGCTCTTAGGTAGGCGATGGAGCGATGCCGGAGGCAAGACCTTAGGCGGTCTCGAGTTATTGTTGTATCAGGGGATAGATCAACTTAATTTGGTTACAAATGTGGAAGGCAAAGTTATTGATCAGGATCTCCGTATCGCGCTAACCAACGTAACAACGTAATCCACAGCGGTTTATAGAGCGGTCCTAATTCATATATTCTCATCGGATGTACCTCGCTTTGCTGGTTTCTTCCATCTATATTTCAAGCTTCGATCTAAAATTCCATCGGATCTCCAACAAATCCTTGGTCGCCTCCGCATTTTTCTTTCAACTGCTGCAATTACTGCAGAGATCGGCAGTGCACCCCAGGAGCGCTTTACTAGTTTCAGCGATCACACCATTTTTTCTTCTTATTGGGGTAGGTGCGGGAGACCTCAAGTTACTCATACTCCTATCGTTCTTTTTCCTACCATTTTCCTTATCAACCCTCGTTGAATTCTTAGCCGGCTTTACAGTTGTATCGGTCTATCTGATATTACAAACTAGCCTGACTAGAAGATCATTGCGATCAAATATTGCACTAGCGCCTGCGATATGCGGCGCGGTTATTTGGTGCGCGAGATCGAGCGAAGATCTGTCACAATATGTCAATGCGTTGGCTTACAGCAGGTGAATCTCACGGACAAGCCCTTTCTGCGATTATCGAAGGAATCCCGGCGAGCGTTGAATTGACCTCTAAGGAAATTGATTATCACCTGGCTCGTCGCCGCTTAGGATTTGGACGTGGTGCTCGACAGAATTTCGAAGCAGATAAGATCACCATTCTTGGTGGAATTCGATTAGGACTTACACAAGGTGGTCCAATTTCGATTCAAGTTGGAAATTCGGAATGGCCAAAGTGGGAGAAGGTGATGTCTGCCGATCCTGTGCCAAACGATGAGATTAAAGATTTAGCGCGCAACGCTCCGCTGTCACGGCCTCGACCTGGCCATGCTGATTTAGTTGGAATGCAAAAGTATGATCTAGATGATGCGCGTCCGATATTGGAGCGGGCTAGTGCTCGTGAAACTGCGGCGCGAGTTGCACTTGGAGCGGTAGCAAGAGCGTTTCTTGAACAAAGCGTCGGCGTAACAATATTGAGCCATGTGGTTTCTATTGGCAAAGTTCGAATCCCGGAAGGAACTGCTCTGCCTTTGGTTTCAGATATGGAGCGCATTGATGCCGATCCTGTGCGTTGTGCAGATGCAGCGACTAGTTTGCAGATGATCGCAGAAATTGAAGCAGCCCATGCAGATGGAGACACTTTGGGTGGCGTTTGTGAAGTTCTCGCTTACAACCTTCCGCCGGGTTTAGGTTCGCATGTTCATTGGGATCGCAGATTGGATGCGAGATTAGCCGGCGCGATGATGGGGATTCAAGCAATTAAAGGCGTCGAAATTGGCGATGGTTTCCTAACTGCAACGCGTAGAGGTTCAGTTGCTCATGATGAGATAGAACGTGGAGCCAATGGTTTGATAACACGTCGCACAGATCGCGCGGGCGGAACCGAGGGTGGAATGTCTAACGGTGAAATCTTGCGAGTCAGCGTTGCGATGAAACCAATTTCAACGGTTCCGAAAGCGCTCGACACTATCGATGTTAAAACAGGTGAACCGGCAAAGGCGATTAATCAAAGATCTGATGTCTGCGCTGTACCGGCTGCAGGTGTCGTAGCTGAGGCTATGGCAGCGCTAGTGCTTGCTGAAGCAGTTCTGGAGAAATTTGGCGGCGATAGCGTCAGCGAAACTCGGCGGAATTACCAGTCATATCTCGATAATTTACGTTTTAAGTAGTCGTTGTGGCTAACTCAATAATTCTTATCGGGCCACCTGGTTCAGGAAAATCTACAATAGGCAAAGCTTTGGCGCGTAAATTAAATACTTCATTCACGGACACAGATGCACTTATTGAAGCGCGCACTGGGACCAGCATTTCACAAATTTTTATCGACCAGGGTGAGCCTTGGTTTCGCGAACTTGAACAGGAAGTGTTGCAAGAACAGATAGCAAAGATAGATGGAGTTCTTTCACTCGGTGGTGGTGCACCGCTTTCAGATCCGGCACAAACACTTTTACGTAAATCCGGCGCGACGATTGTCTATTTAGATGTTTCGCTGGCAACCGCTGCTCCACGAGTGGGCTTTAATCGTGATCGTCCGCTTTTACTAAACAATCCCCGCGGCGCTTGGCAAGCGTTAATGGATAAGCGCCGTCCAATATATGAGGTGTTAGCTACCCATATCGTAAAGGTCGATGAGCGCGCTCCCAAGGAAATTGTCGAAGAGATTGTTAGCCTTACACAATGAGCGTCGTCAATGTAAAAGCTGATCGCGCCTATCAAATTCTCATTGACGTCGATTGGGAAGGCGAGTTAGCCAAAATGCTCGTTGGACGAACTCGTGCGGCGGTAATAGTGTCTGAAGCGCTGAAGTCTCGAGTTGGCAAGATTGATGCAGGAGATACTGAGATTTTTATCTTCGCGATACCAGATGGAGAAGATGGAAAATCCAGCGCTACATTGTTGCAAGTTTGGAATTGGCTTGGGGCAGCTGGTTTCACCCGCAATGATTTGATTGTGGCTATCGGTGGGGGAGCGACTACGGATTTTGGTGGGTATGCAGCGGCATCATGGTTACGCGGCATGGATTGGATCGCGATTCCAACCACTGTTGCAGGAATGGTTGATGCCGCGATTGGTGGCAAGACAGCGATTAATAGTGATTACGGTAAGAATTTGATTGGAGCATTTCATAGCCCAATCGCAGTCGTTATAGATTTCACATGGTTACAAACGTTGCCAGATCGCGACTTTGCCGCCGGTATGGCGGAAGTTGTTAAGGCTGGCTTCATCGCAGATGGAGTAATACTGGATTTACTGCGAGGTAGAGATTTGGCTTCGCTGCGCAGCGATCCCGACACGGTAAAAGATTTATTCAGACGTGCCATTGCGGTGAAGGCGGAAGTTGTTTCAGTTGATTTTAAAGAGAGTTTCATTCGGGAGATTCTTAACTATGGTCACACTCTTGGGCATGCCATTGAGTTGGATTGTAAATTTGCATTGCGCCATGGTGAATGTGTCTCGATCGGAATGGCCTATATGGCCCATTTGCAATTGGATCTAGAGCTGATCTCTGAAGATCTAGCAAAAGATCATTTAGAGATCTTGCAAAATTTGGGGCTTCCGACGACATATAAGCGTGCTTCATGGCCTGCTCTCTTAGCGAATATGTCGCTGGATAAAAAGTCACGCGGAAAGTCTCTTCGATTCGTTACCATTACAGGTATAGGTAAGACTGATCGCTTAGAAAACCCTGATGAAAAAGTTTTATTCGCTGCATACGAGAAGGTGAGCTCATGAAGGTTTTAGTGATAAATGGACCAAATCTAGCCCGCTTAGATATCCGGGATTCGGCAATCTATGGAGATATGAGCTACCCACAATTGGTCGCACATATTGAAAACGCGGCTAAGACTCATGGTTTTACTTCCGATGTACGTCAGAGCGATGATGAAGCAACAATAATCTCTTGGCTACATGAAGCAGCTGATGCAAACACTCCGGTAATTATTAATCCAGCTGCTTTTACTCACTATTCATATGCGATCAGAGATGCCGCGGAATTAGTTAAAGCACCGCTAATTGAAGTTCATTTATCTAATCCTTTGGCGCGCGAGGAATTCCGCCATACATCGGTTATTTCTGGTGTCGCCAACGGAACTATTGGCGGATTCGGTCCAAATTCATACGTGCTTGCACTAATAGCGCTAAAGGCTTTAACCGCTTAAAACTTCGGGTAAACTTCTCACATAGCCCTCGAAAATCGCGGGCCAACCTCGCGTGGCAATTCTTACGGGCGCAATCGGTTGATGAATTGCGTTAAATGCGCGAACTGGAGTTATCGTGGCAACAACAAATGATCTAAAAAACGGAATGACTTTAGATATTGAAGGTCAACTTTGGAACGTTGTTGAGTTCCAACACGTAAAGCCAGGAAAAGGACCAGCTTTCGTACGCACCAAGTTAAAGTCAGTCTTGACCGGCAAGGTAGTCGACAAGACATTTAACGCTGGCGTAAAGATCGAAATTGCGATTTTGGAGAAGCGCGAAATGAACTTCCTCTATAAAGAGGGCGAAGATTTCGTATTTATGGATAATAAGACTTTTGATCAGATGAATATCAGTGCAGCCACGGTTGGAGATGCAGCGCAATATATGTTGGAAAATACTGAAGCGATTGTGGCTATCCATGAGAACAATCCGCTGTATATCGAACTGCCGGCATCCGTTGTTTTGACCGTGACTTATACCGAGCCTGGCTTGCAAGGTGATCGTTCATCAGGTGGAACAAAGCCGGCAACTGTTGAAACTGGAATCCAGATTCAAGTTCCCCTCTTTATAAAGCAAGATGAGAAGGTTTTAGTTGATACCCGTGACGGATCTTATTTAGGTCGCGCTAACTAGTGTCAGCACGAAGTAAGGCTCGTAAACAGAGCCTTGATCTACTGTACGAAGGTGATATCCGTAGCCAAGCGCCTGCAGATTTGCTGGCGCAGCGAGATGTCATTGAGGACGGTCCGGATGCGCGTCCGATTCGTGAATACACGAGGGATTTGATTTTAGGAATTGCAGATAACCGGCGCAAGATCGATGAGTTGATATCTACCTATGCCCAAGGTTGGGATATGGATCGTCTGCCAGCGGTAGATCGCAATATCTTGCGATTGGGCATCTATGAGATTCTATGGTGCAAAGATTTAGACGATGCGATTGCAATTGATGAGGCGCTTAACCTTGCCAAAGAACTCTCCACCGATGATTCGGCTACCTATATTCACGGTGTTCTTGGGCGAATTGCATCAATCAAAGATAGTTTGGCGATTTAGCTAAAAGCGATCTGCCACTTATTTAGCCATTGATCCAACTGGCTCTGATTCATCTCCAGCAAGAGAGTTAAGGTATCCAGATCTGAGCTGCGCAACGTCAAGATTTCACCGTTCCAATCACCTCTGCGGGCGGCGATCGCAATTAGATAGCTATTTAATTTATTCAGCGAGATATCTTCATTTTCTTGTGCCAGAAGTGAGACTCTTCGTTGGTCAAATCTCTGTGAATGTGCGAGATTTTCGTACGAATGGTTAAAGTCACCAAGCAAGTCCGCGATCGGAATCGCAAATAGATTTGCTAGTTCAAGAGCGCGGGCCAAAGAAATGGCGCGAGTGCCGCGTTCGTAGGAGCCCATAACGACCGCTTTTATGGAGCCGCTGGATCTACTTTCGATATCGTGGAGCGTCCATCCACGAGATTTCCTAATGGAGCGAATACGTTGTGCGACTGATTGCGGTGTGGGTTGCTTAAATGCTGAGGTGGTTTTCATGGCTCATAGGCTAGGAGGCTAGCTGGGCGCGCATCTTTGGCAATCCACAGGTTTAGTCGGAGGCGGTGTATCATTTGCCAACATCCTTTAACGACCCGTCCTGCGAGGCGGGGAAGGAGATTTAAATGAGCCTTGTCCTGCCTGCGCCAGATATCTCACGCGCGTTAACTCGTATTTCTCACGAGATTCTGGAAAGAAATGCTGGATCAACTTCTATAACTTTATTGGGGATCCCTACCCGCGGCGCACATCTTGCTAAACGTATTGCCGAGATTATCTCCAAAATCGAGAACGCACCTATTCAGGTCGGAACCCTAGATATCACTTTGCATCGCGACGATCTTCGGATGCGACCTCCTCGCGCGCTTATGCCAACGATGATTCCTTCACTCGGTGTTGAAGATCGAAATGTAATTCTTATCGATGATGTCCTCTTCTCAGGCAGAACGATCCGCGCCGCCTTAGATGCACTTGGAGAGATAGGCCGTCCCAAGAGCGTGCAACTGGCCATCTTGGTAGATCGCGGACACCGAGAACTTCCGATACGCGCTGATTATGTCGGCAAAAATATTCCTACCTCACGCGAGCAGAGCGTCGTTGTTCATCTCACCGAACTAGACGGTGTCGATGAAGTCGTGGTTGAAGGGAGCGCGGAATGAAACATCTATTATCAATAAACGATCTTTCTAAGGCTGAAGCTATTTCCATCCTAGATACAGCTCAAGAACTGGCACGCGTTAGCGATGGTCCGATGAAGAAGCTCCCTACATTGCGTGGCAGAACTATCGTTAATCTCTTTGCTGAAGATTCCACTCGGACACGTATCTCTTTCGAAGCTGCTGCCAAACGCTTATCTGCCGATGTAATTAATTTTTCGGCTAAAGGTTCGAGTATAAGTAAGGGTGAATCACTTAAAGATACTGCGCAAACTTTGCAGGCCATGGGAGCAGATGCGGTAATCATTCGTCATGGCGCTTCCGGTGCTGCGCAGAGACTGGCAGATTCTCATTGGATGTCCGGCGCGGTGATAAATGCTGGCGATGGCACACATGAGCATCCCAGCCAAGCCTTATTGGATGCATTTACAATCCGTAGACATTTATCAAAAGGTGGCAGCGATCTAGCAGGGCTGCGCGTGGCAATTGTTGGTGATGTTCTACATTCGCGAGTTGCGAGATCGAATGTGCTCTTGTTATCTAAATTGGGTGCACATGTGGTTCTCGTTGCGCCGCCTACCTTATTGCCAGTAGGTGTAGAGAGTTGGCCCTGCGAAATCTCGTACGATCTCGATGCGGTAATTAGCAACGTTGATGCTGTGATGATGTTACGGATTCAGTTGGAGAGAATGAATGAACTCTTCTTCCCTAATGCCCGCGAATATTCTCGCTATTTCGGACTTAATAGCGATCGCATCAGAGCGCTTAAGGCGGATGCAATTGTGATGCATCCAGGACCAATGAATCGTGGTTTAGAAATAACTGCGGATGCTGCCGATGGAGCGCGCTCAGTTATTGTTGAACAAGTGGCTAATGGAGTAAGTATTCGAATGGCGATTTTATATTTACTTCTGGCCGGCAGCCAGGAAATTGGAGCGGCGCTATGACCCAAACAAATTATCTACTCAAAGGAACTTGCCTTCCTGATGGAAGTAAGAGCGATATTGAAATTCGCGACGGCAAGATCACCGCAATTGGCGCGATGCTTCCTAAAGCTGCGGATGCAATTGAAATTGATCTAACTGGATCGGTAGTACTTCCGGGACTTGTGGACTTGCACACCCACCTGCGAGAACCAGGTAAAGAAGATGCCGAAACAGTTTTATCCGGAACGATGGCTGCAGCAAAAGGCGGATTTGTCGCTGTTTCAGCGATGGCAAATACCTCGCCAGTTGCGGACACCGCAGGTGTAGTAGAGCAGGTGTATGCACTCGGTCAGAGCGCAGGATTCGCAGATGTCTTTCCGATCGGAGCAGTAACACAAGGCTTGCAAGGTGAGGCTCTCTCTGAAATTGGAGCAATGGCCGATTCACGAGCGCGAGTTCGTATCTTTAGCGATGATGGTAACTGCGTCTTCGATCCGCTCGTGATGCGTCGCGCGCTGGAGTATGTGAAGAAGTTTGATGGGGTCATTGCACAACATGCTCAAGATCCACGTTTAACAATCGGTGCACAGATGAATGAAGGTGAGATTTCTTCACGATTAGGTTTGAAAGGTTGGCCGGCTGTTGCTGAGGAAGCAATTATCGCCCGCGATATCTTAATCGCCGATCACGTTAAATCACGTTTACATATATGCCACTTAACAACCGCCGGTGGCGTAGAAATTATTCGGTGGGCTAAAGCGCGTGGCATGGATGTGACCGCTGAAGTTACACCGCATCATTTACTGCTAACAGATGAGAGCGCGCTGAGTTACGATCCAATATTTAAAGTTAATCCACCGCTTCGCACTCAACGCGATGTTGAAGCCCTTCGCGAGGGATTAGCGGATGGAACAATTGATATCGTCGCAACCGATCATGCTCCGCATCCCGCGGAAGCGAAAGAGTGCGAATGGCAAGAGGCAGCATTCGGCATGCTGGGGCTGGAGAGCGCGCTAGCGATCGTCAATCAGACTATGGTGGCTACAGGGTTGATGACATGGGAGGCGGTGGCAGATCGAATGAGTCATGCGCCAGCGCGTATCGGTCGTTACACCGATCATGGACAGAAGATTGCTATCGGCAACTTGGCTAACTTAACTGTTATCAACCCATCCCAGAGTTATCGAGTTGATCGTGATCTAGTTGCATCCCGTAGCCGAAATACGCCCTTCCACGAAATGGATCTGCAAGGGGTAATCGCTGCCACTTTCTATCGTGGGCAACCAACTTATCTCAATGGCAAATTAACTCCGCAAGGAGGTCGATAATGGGTAAAGCATTTCTCGTCTTAGATGACGGAAGGATCTTTGAAGGTAAATCTTGGGCGGCTACCGGTCGTACCTTTGGCGAGGCAGTTTTTCAAACCGGCATGACTGGATATCAAGAGACTTTGACTGATCCGAGTTATCACCGACAAGTCGTCGTGATGACCGCGCCACACATTGGAAATACAGGAGTTAATACGCCCGATAACGAATCAAAGAGAATTTGGGTGGCTGGTTTTGTAGTTCGTAATCCATCTACTGTGACCAGCAGCTGGCGAAGTGAGAAAGATTTAGAAGCCGAATTAATTGAACAAGGAATCGTTGGTATACAGGGCATTGATACGCGTGCGCTAACGCGACATCTGCGCGATCGTGGAGCTATGCGAGTTGGAATCTTCTCTGATGTAGAAATTTCGAGAGAAGAAATGGTTATTGAAGTACGGAAAACGGAGGCAATGTCCGGTTCGTATCTCAGTGAGGATGTCTCGACGAAAGAGCCGTATATCGTGCATGCCATCGGTGAGAAGAAATTTACAGTTGCTGCCATAGATTTAGGAATCAAGGGTGCAACTCCAAGAGCACTTGCTGCACGCGGTGTGGAAGTTCACGTTCTGCCTTTTAATACAACTCTGCAGGAGATATTGGATCTGCACCCTGACGGTGTATTTCTGTCTAACGGTCCGGGCGACCCGGCGACCATGGATGGCGCCGTAGAACTTGTACGCGAGATTCTTTTAGAAGAGATTCCAATTTTTGGTATCTGTTTCGGCCATCAGATATTGGGTCGCGCACTTGGTTTTGATACTTACAAATTGCAATTTGGCCATCGCGGGATTAATCAACCGGTTATCGATAAAAAGACAGGTAAAGTAGAAATCACAGCGCATAATCACGGATTTGCAATTAAAGCGCCAACGGAAGGAACTTTTAATACGGTCTTCGGATCTGGTGAAGTCACACACGTTGGTTTAAATGATGGAGTCGTTGAAGGGCTGCAACTATTGGAACGAGGCGCCTTTAGCGTTCAGTACCATCCAGAAGCAGCAGCTGGTCCGCATGATGCTGCTTATCTCTTTGATCGCTTCATAGATTTAATGGTTAAGTACCCACGCAAGGTAGGTTCAATCTAATGCCACGCGATTTATCAATTAAGAGCGTCTTAGTTATCGGTTCGGGACCAATTGTTATTGGACAAGCTTGTGAATTTGATTATTCCGGAACTCAGGCGTGCCGCGTCCTGCGCGCTGAAGGCATACGTGTAATCCTCGTTAATTCAAATCCGGCGACGATTATGACTGATCCTGAATTTGCCGATGCAACTTATATAGAGCCAATTACTCCAGAATTTATCGAAAAAATTATCGCCAAAGAGCGCCCTGATGCAGTCTTAGCAACCCTAGGTGGTCAAACGGCTCTCAACGCTGCTATCGGATTGCATAAAGCGGGCACTCTCGAAAGATATGGAACTCATTTGATTGGCGCAGATGTTGATGCCATCGAGCGCGGTGAGAATCGAGAAATCTTCCGCACGATTGTAGAAAAAATCGGGGGAGAATCTGCGAAATCCATTATCTGTCACACAATGGAAGAGGTTCTTGCGGGAGCCGTTATTTTGCAATATCCAGTCGTCGTTCGCCCATCTTTCACAATGGGAGGACTTGGCTCTGGTATCGCCTTCGATGAGGAAAATTTGCGTCTTATTGCAGGTGCAGGGCTACGACATAGTCCAACTTCTGAAGTACTCCTTGAAGAGTCAATTTTGGGTTGGAAAGAGTATGAACTCGAGGTCATGCGCGATGCATCCGATAACGTAGTAATTGTCTGCAGTATTGAAAATATTGATCCGATGGGTGTTCACACTGGTGACTCGATCACCGTGGCTCCGGCACTTACGTTAACTGACGTCGAGTTCCAAAAGTTACGAAATCTTTCAATAGATATTATTCGTGAAGTCGGTGTTGCCACAGGTGGATGTAATATCCAATTCGCGGTAAATCCAAATGATGGCCGAATAATCGTGATCGAAATGAACCCCCGTGTTTCACGATCAAGTGCGCTGGCCTCAAAGGCGACTGGTTTTCCGATCGCTAAAATCGCCACCAAACTAGCCATTGGTTACACGCTAGATGAGATTAAAAATGATATTACCCAAGTAACTCCCGCCTCTTTCGAGCCGACTCTCGATTACATTGTTGTAAAAGCACCACGTTTTGCCTTTGAAAAGTTTGCAGATGCTGATCCACGATTAACCACCACGATGAAGAGCGTGGGCGAAGCAATGGCTATCGGTCGTTCTTTCCCTGAGGCTTTGATGAAGGCGCTGCGTTCTTTAGAGCGCAAGGAAGC
>WLQO01000080.1 GCA_009698295.1 Actinomycetota bacterium
GCCCGAACGTTTCTTGAGTAAACGAATGGAATAGATAAGTAAAAACATAACAACAAACCCATAAATTATCGAAGAAGTTTCGTGGCTATCTTTGGCTAGCAACATCGCAAAACCCATAATTAAAAATTCCATTGCTAAAACAGCTGAACCAAGCACGCGCATTACTTATCACCGAGATCGGGCAATTTGGCATATTTCTTACGTACTGCAGTTCGTGCTTCTCCAACCGTCACGACCGAACCCGTAATCAAAATCGCGAGTGACTCATCACTTAGTGGTCGCACTGAATCTCTTACCGCGCGATCGATTGCCGCGGGTAAAGTCTCTTCCGCAAAAACTCGATCTGCACCAAATACCTGATTTGCTAACTTGGTCAAATCGGCAACGCTCATTGAACGTTCAGAAGAGTTAGTAGTAACAATTATTTGATTCATGATTGGCTCAAGGGCTTGCAAAATCCCCAACGCATCCTTATCGGCCATCAGCGCCACGATGCCGGTGACATCATCAAAGGTGAACTCGCTCTGCATTGTTTCGGCTATCGCTTTAGCGCCATGTGGGTTGTGGGCGGCATCCAAAATAATTGTGGGGTCGCGGTGGATTACCTCGCATCGACCAGGTGATGTGACATTGGCAAAGCCAGCGCGGACGGCATCGATATCTAAATCTTGTTCTCCAAAGAATGCCTCAACTGCAATTAGCGCAGCTGCCGCATTGGACGCTTGGTGCTTGCCATGAAGCGGTAAGAAAATATCGTCGTAATGTCCCCGTAAACCTGTGATCGAAATCAACTGACCACCAACTGCAATTGCTCGAGAATCTATTGAATATTCCAAACCTTCGCGTGCCACGTCTGCACCAACTTCTGCGGCGCGACGTAAGAGTTCTACTGCCGCCTCCGGAGTTTGCTGCGCCAGAACAACAAAACCTTGCTCTTTAATTATTCCCGCTTTGGTTGCTGCAATTTCAGCAATTGTGTTACCGAGATACTCCATATGATCTAGGCCAATCGGTGTAATCACTGAAACATCGGCATCAACCACATTAGTGGCATCCCATTGCCCACCCATTCCAACTTCAATTACTCCAACATCGATCGGATGTTCGGCGAATGCGGCAAAGGCCAACGCTGTGATCGCTTCAAAGAAAGAGATCGGATTCTCAAATTTGCTATCCATTAAGTCAAAGTAAGGGCTGACATCATTAAATGAGAAGATCAATTCTTTGGCATCAATTGGTTGCCCATTGATGCTGATTCTTTCTAAATAACTTTCAAGGTGCGGACTGGTAAATCGCCCAGTTCGTAGCCCCATTTCAAATAAGAGCGAGTCAATCATGCGGGCAGTTGTGGTCTTGCCGTTAGTACCACCGACGTGAATTGTTGGATAGGTCAATTGTGGAGAACCCAAAATATCAACTAGCGCGCTGATGCGTTCTAGCGTTGGGGCGATGCGATTTTCTGGCCAGCGCGCAAGTAAGGCTTTTTCTATGGCATCAATGCGTGCCTGATCATCGGGATTTGTATTGTTCATAAAGTTACTTAAGCGCTGCCAGCGCGGCAGAAATACGTTCTATATCAGCCGATGTTTTGGCAAGGCGTTCTTTAATTTCGACAACGACATCTGCAGGAGCTTTAGCCATAAATCCAGCGTTGCCCAGTTTTATCTCTGCAGTCTGTAAATCCTTCTTGGCTGCTGCTAAATCCTTTTCTAGGCGGGAGCGTTCTGCAACAACATCGATTGAACCAGTCAGATCGAGTTCGATTTTTACTCCGGCAATTTCCAAGGTCGCAGACGGCGTGAAATCTTTATCTTCTAACTTGAGTAAGAAACGAAGAGCGCTGGAATATTCGACAATATCTGCTGAACCAGTGAAGCGACCGGGCACCTTCTGCGATGGTTTCAACCCTTGGTCATTGCGGAAGCGGCGAACTTCAGTGACGACTTCTTGCAATGCTGCAACAAGTGCTTCAGATTTCTTATCGATGTGAGAAGCGTTAGATACCGGCCATTCGGCAACAACGAGTGATGCTCCCCCGGTGAGCGTGCACCAAAGTTCTTCAGTAATAAATGGCATTACTGGATGCAACACTCGCATTAACTGATCAAGTACATGCCCAAGCACGCGTTGTGAAGCAGCTTTATCTTCTGAGGCAAAGGTCTCTTTGGAAAGTTCGAGGTACCAATCGCAGAGGTCATCCCACGCAAAGTGATAGAGAGTCTCGCAGGCACGTGCAAATTCATAGCCTTCGAGCAAGGCATCAACATCGCGCAGAGTCTCACTTAAGCGCGAGAGTATCCAGCGATCGATTGCGTTTAGCTTTGAAAGTTCAGGCAGTGGTCCATTTACATTTGCACCATTCATCATGGCAAAACGAGTTGCATTCCATAGCTTGGTGGCGAAGTTACGTGAGCCGCCGATCCAATCTTCTGCCAAGGCTTGATCAGTTCCGGGATTTGCACCGCGCGCCAAAGTGAAGCGAAGCGCATCTGCGCCGTACTTGTCCATAAATTCAATTGGATCAATGACATTGCCGCGGCTCTTAGACATCTTCTTGCCGAACTGGTCGCGAACTAAACCATGCAACATAATTGTTTTAAATGGTGCAACGCCATCCATTGCAAAGGTGGACATCATCATCATGCGCACAACCCAGAAGAACAAGATGTCATAACCGGTTACAAGCACACTTGTTGGATAGAACTTAGCCAGATCCGCAGTTTTCTCCGGCCAACCAAAAGTTGAGAAAGCCCACTGACCAGATGAGAACCAAGTATCTAAAACATCTGGATCTTGGTTCCAACCAGCTGGCGCAGTTTCATCAGGTCCAACAACCTTTACTTCCCCATTAGGTCCGTACCAAACGGGAATCCTGTGACCCCACCACAATTGGCGAGAGATACACCAATCGTGCATGTTATCTACCCACTCGAAGTAACGAGGAGAAAGAGATTCTGGCTCAATCTTTACTTTGCCACTGCGCACTGCATCTGCAGATGCTTTAGCAAGTGGTGCAACTTTCACAAACCACTGTTTAGAAAGTCGTGGCTCAACTGTTGTGTCGCAACGAGAACAGTGACCAACTGCGTGGATATATGGACGCTTTTCTGCGACGACCCGACCCATCTCTTTTAACTTTGCAACAACTGCTGTACGTGCAGCGAAGCGATCCATGCCATCAAATTCTGTGCCGGTACCAGCCATCACGCCGTGTTCATTCATGATTACTACAAATGGCACATTGTGGCGCACAGCCATTTCGAAGTCATTGGCATCGTGTGCGGCAGTTACTTTAACTGCGCCAGTACCGAAATCTTGTTCGACTAATTCGTCAGCAATAATCGGAATCATGCGATTTACTAACGGAAGCAGCACTTCGGTACCGATCAAATGTTTATAACGCGGATCATCCGGGTGAACTGCAACTGCTCCGTCACCAAGCATCGTTTCAGCACGGGTAGTTGCGATAACGATCGATTGTTCGCCTTCACCGTAACGAATCTGTACAAATTCGCCAGCATCATCTTGATGGTCGACTTCGATATCAGATAGCGCTGTTAAACACCGTGGACACCAATTGATGATTCTTTCGGCGCGATAAATTAAACCTGCATCGTGCATCTTCTTGAAAATAGAAACTACCGCTTTGGACATACCTTCATCCATGGTGAAACGCTCGCGCGACCAATCAACGCTGGCACCCAACCGCTTCATCTGATCGAGAATTGCGCCACCAGATTCGGCTTTCCATTCCCAAACTTTCTTTACAAACTCTTCGCGCCCTAAATCATGGCGCGATAAACCTTTCGAACCTAATTGTTTTTCGACAACGTTCTGAGTTGCGATTCCGGCATGGTCCATTCCGGGTAACCATAAAACTTCATAGCCCTTCATGCGCTTCATGCGAGATAAACAATCCTGCAGAGTTTGATCAAGGGCATGGCCGATATGTAAAACGCCAGTCACGTTTGGTGGCGGCAGGACAATTGTGAATGCTTCTTTATCTGATGATGCATCAGCGGTGAAATAGTTAGCGCTCAGCCATTTTTGGTAAAGGCGTGTCTCGATATCGACCGGTGAAAAGGTCGAAGCGAGTTCAGCGCCAGTTGGCGATGCAGAAGACATAGAGCGCAGTCTAGATTATGCGCTCTTCTCCTCTGTACCTTTTTCGCGGCGAGATGCGCGCTTTGGAATATCGCCCGTGCGCTCAACCAAGGTTGGAGCCGCGCCTTCATCGATACATTCTTTTGTGATGATGACTTTGGCAATATCTGCGCGACTTGGTACGTCGTACATCACAGTCAGAAGTACGGATTCCATAATTGCTCGCAATCCACGTGCTCCAGTGCCCCGATCTAGCGCAAGTTCTGCGATCGCATCAAGTGAATCTGGAGTGAATTCAAGTTCAACATCATCGAGGTTAAAGAGACGTTGATATTGCTTAACGAGAGCATTCTTTGGCTCAGTCAAAATTTCCATCAGCGCTGTCTTATCGAGATTTTCAACGCTGGTTAAAACAGGAAGGCGGCCGATGAATTCAGGGATCATGCCAAATTTCAGGAGATCTTCGGGCATGACATCAGCAAAGATATCTTTACGGTTCTTGTCAGCAGCTTCTTGAAGTGTTGCATTAAAACCAACGCCAGCTTTTCCACTGCGCGCTTCGATGATTTTATCTAGACCAGCAAATGCTCCACCGACAATAAAGAGGACATTAGTAGTATCAATTTGAATAAATTCTTGATGAGGATGTTTACGTCCACCTTGAGGTGGAACCGAAGCAACTGTTCCTTCGAGAATCTTCAAGAGCGCTTGCTGAACGCCTTCACCAGAAACATCGCGGGTAATTGAAGGGTTCTCTGATTTGCGCGCAACTTTATCGATTTCATCGATATAGATGATTCCAGTTTCAGCTTTCTTTACATCGTAATCTGCTGCTTGCAAAAGCTTGAGGAGAATATTTTCCACGTCTTCAC
>WLQO01000081.1 GCA_009698295.1 Actinomycetota bacterium
GATCGGCCCCATATCGCGGTGGGTTAATTTAAACCAAGCGCGGGCAAAGGCATCAGCAAATGCATCGAGATCTTGAGCAAAGTGACGCGAAATTTTTTCATATGCCGGATCTGTTCGTAGCGCTAGATCAGTAGTGAACATAACCGGGGCGTGAGTCTTTCCTGCGATATGCGCATCAGGTACAGCTTTTGCTGCAGATTCATCTGTTGGAATCCATTGCGTTGCACCGGCTGGACTCTTTGTTTGCTTCCATTCGTATTTAAATAAAGTTTTAAAGTAAGTGTTATCCCACTTAGTAGGCGTTGGAGTCCAAGCACCTTCGAGGCCGCTAGAAATAGTTTCTGCGCCATTTCCTTTACCGTTGGTGTTCTTCCAGCCAAGTCCCATCTCTTCCATTGGTGCACCTTCTGGTTCTGCACCAACATATTTACCGGGATCGGCTGCTCCATGTGCTTTACCAAAGGTGTGGCCGCCTGCAATGAGCGCAACTGTTTCTTCATCATTCATCGCCATGCGCGCAAAAGTTTCACGAATATCTTTTGCTGAAGCAAGAACATCTGGATTTCCATTTGGACCTTCAGGGTTTACATATATGAGCCCCATCTGAACTGCAGCAAGTGGATCTTCTAATTTACGATCTCCGCTGTAACGCTCATCTGCAAGCCATTCTGCTTCTTTACCCCAATAAGTCTCATCTGGTTCCCAAACATCAGCACGTCCGCCACCGAATCCAAAAACTTTTAAACCCATTGATTCAAGTGCAGAGTTTCCTGCCAAGATCATTAAATCGGCCCAAGATAATTTCTTTCCATATTTTTGCTTAATCGGCCATAACAAACGACGCGCTTTATCTAGGTTTACGTTATCTGGCCAACTGTTAAGCGGTGCAAAACGTTGCATACCTGCACCTGCGCCACCACGACCATCGGATGTGCGATATGTGCCTGCGCTATGCCAAGCCATACGAATAAAGAATGGGCCGTAATGACCGTAATCTGCTGGCCACCATTCTTGGGAAGTAGTCATCAACGCTTCAATATCTTTCTTGACCTTCTTGATATCTAACTTCTTAAACTCTTTTGCATAATCAAATCCATCACCCATTGGGTCTGAAACAGGAGAGTGCTGGCGCAATACAGATAGATCTAATTGGTTTGGCCACCAATCAGTGTTGTATGTGCCCTCTTTATTTAACTTACTTCCGGTGTATGGGCACGTAGCTGAATCTGTCATGTTTCCTCCTGGTTAATATATTAAAGAAGCATAATGCAAACCCTAGAGAACGCTATTTGAAAATTTCAATCCCGATCGGCAGGTGATCGCTCATCCCAGTATGCGAGAAGTTTAAAGACTGGTGCTCATTGGGGGTGATTTCACTTGAGAGTATGTAATCAAATTGCACTTTAGCGCCCCAGCTGGGGTAGGTATTTTTCGTTACAAGAGATCGCCAGTTGGAGAAAGTGGTTGGTAAGTTTTTGGGAAGGTTTAAATCACCCATTAATAAAACTTTGGTATTACTTTCCCTGCCGATTTGTAACGCCCATTTCTTTAACTTCTTTAACTGCGCCAAGTTAACGCCAGGCACAAAAGAGAGATGTGTGTTGACAACAGTAAAACCGTTTTCTAACGTTGCAGCCAGCGCTAAACGTGGCTCATCGTGGACATAGATTCCGCGGATCTTTGGCTTGCTACTAGTTTCACTTTCGGTTGGAACTACCAAAGGCATACCAATCGGTGAGTTACCGAGTTCTAGGCGATGCCATTTCAAAACTTTAACTGTGGAGGCAATCCCAATCCCATAACTTCCCGAGAGAGATTGATTAGATACATTTGTAATTACCTTCGGTTCGCCATCTTTTATCTTGCGCCACTTTTCACCAGGGGTTCCGATAATGCTCGGTGCAAATGCCCAATCCCTTGCGCCCATCGCTGTTGCGACTTCAGCGATCTGATTTACCGAACCTGAACGAGGCAAGTTGAAATCTATTTCCTGAACCGCAATTACATCTGTTTCTAAAGCGGCGATCGCCTGGTGCAGCGCTTTCAGGGTTGGACCGGTTTTATTCGGCGGAATCTCCATGCCATGGAGGAGATTCCACGAGGTGATGCGCATATGGCGAAGGCTAGTAGCGTTCACCCTTGTGAGCGCGGTCAACGGACAGGTATCGATGATGGATCGCGCTGCCCACCTGCGCAACAACCCAGCAGAGCTCGATAATTTGTGGGCTAAGGCAAAAATCGTCCACTTTAGCGCCGGGCGCTTGGCTATAGCAGATGGTGCAAGCCAACTCCGTTTTCTTAACGCCGCACAAATTGATGAGTTAATTGAAAGCGAAGGTTTTAAGACAGGTGAGCGTTATTTCTTAGGTCTTGATCAGAAAGAGAACGCGCCATATTTTGCGTGGAATTCACCGCACGCAAATTCTGAGAAAGAAGAAGCGCCTGCAGGTTATGCAACGCTGCGCGAAATCGGGGGAGAACTCGATGAAGTGCAGATGGAGATCGCACTTCACACCGTGGCACTTTCAAATTGGCATAACACCCATCCACACTGTGCACGATGCGGTGCAACTACATCGGTTGCACTCGGCGGCGCGGTCCGCACGTGCGATAAAGATAAGAGCGAACATTATCCACGCACAGATTGTGCAGTAATTGTTTTGGTGCGCGATAGCCAAGATCGCATCTTGTTAGGTCGCCAAGCAATTTGGCCGGAAGGTCGCTTCTCTTGTTTTGCGGGATTTTTAGAACCTGGAGAAACTTTCGAACAATGTGTGCAACGCGAAGTTTATGAAGAATCTGGTTTAAAGGTTCGGGAGATAAATTATTTAGGTTCACAACCTTGGCCATTCCCGGCATCGGTCATGATCTCATTTGAAGCGATTACTGATTTACCTGATAGCGCACGCCCGGATGGTGAAGAAATTGTTGATATCAAATGGTTAACGCGCGCTGAGTTAAGAGCAGAAGTTTCTGACCGAACCTTGTCGCTTCCGCCGAGCATGTCGGTATCGCGCAAGATGATTGATCGTTGGTTATTTTCATGACGCAAGATGCTGGCGCAATTCGCGGGGAAGAAATTTTGGCAGCCCTTGATGCTGATCAAAGAGCAGTGGCGCTTGCTACGCGCGGCCCAGTTTGTGTAATCGCCGGAGCGGGCACAGGTAAAACTCGCGCCATCACACACCGGATTGCCTACGCAGCAAGTATCGGCACAATGGATCCGCAGAAAGTCCTCGCCTTAACGTTCACTTCTCGCGCTGCTGGTGAAATGCGCACACGACTTCGCGCACTAGGTGTTCCAACTGTTGCGGCACGGACTATTCACGCAGCAGCGTTAAAGCAGTTGGTTTACTTCTGGCCGAGCGTATTTGGTGGGCGCGT
This sequence comes from Actinomycetota bacterium, assembly GCA_009698295.1. Taxonomy (GTDB): domain Bacteria; phylum Actinomycetota; class Actinomycetes; order Nanopelagicales; family Nanopelagicaceae; genus Planktophila. The sequence continues at coordinate 3,385 of WLQO01000081.1, forward strand.
GCCGGAATTGATGACCGCCAAGGCAGGATTTATCGGTGAGGCGATTAATCGCGCAGGTTTATCCGGCGAACTTCGCGCAACATCGCGTGAACTGATGCGCGATATCGCTAGCGAAATTGAATGGGCCAAAGTTTCACAAGTTGCCCCCGAAGATTTTGTTAATGAGATTGCCAAGCGCACGCAGAAACCGAGAGTCAGCGCCGATAAATTGGCGCAGGTTTACACAGCTTATGAAAGCGTGAAGAAGCAAGAGTTAGCGATCGATTTTGAAGATGTGCTCTTGCTGACTGCTGCGATGTTGGAGGAAGAGCGAACTGTGCGCGAACGCGTGCAGGATCAGTACCGTTACTTCACAATTGATGAGTACCAAGATATTTCTCCAGTGCAACAAAGGTTGATCAATGCTTGGCTGGGATCGCGCCAAGATATCTGCGTGGTTGGCGACCCTGCGCAAACTATTTACTCATTTGCCGGAGCAACTCCAGTATTTTTAAATAGCTTCACGCAACGTTTTCCAGATGCTGAAGTTATTCGCTTAAGTACTGGATATCGCTCCACCCCAGAAATTACCTTTGCGGCAAATGCGTTATTGCGCCATGGGGCGATGGGGCAAGAGTTGGTGGCGCTAAATGAACATGGCTCAAGACCATCAGTAGATGGTTATGCCAATGAAGATGCGGAAATCGCTGGAGTTTTGGCTCAAATAACTGAACTGTTAAATACCGGAACCCAAGCCCAAGAGATTTCGATTTTGGCGCGAACCAATAACCAGTTAAAAGGCGTAGAACGTGCCATGAATAAAGCGAGCCTGCCTTATCAAGTACGTAGTACCGAAAGATTCTTCGACCGCCAAGATGTTCGCGATTTTCTAAAGGAAGTTCGGCGTGCATCTGTATTGCCAACCGAAGGTGTTTCTTGGATTGATGAACTCCGCACCTTGGCACAACCATTTTTAACGGGCGAAAGTATTGATGGCATCGCAGCGTTGTTGCACTTAGCTCGTGAACTAGATGGTGATAATAATTTCAGCCCCAAGACGCTACGTGGTTACTTGCGAGAAATCGAAGATCGCGTGCAACAGAACAATCCACCAACGATGCCGGTAATCACTTTGGCTACCTTGCATGCGGCAAAGGGGTTGGAATGGGAGCGCGTATTTCTGATCGGTGCATCCGAGGGGATATTGCCTTTAGATGAGCAGATCGATGAAGAACGTCGCTTGTTCTACGTTGGAATGACCCGCGCCAAAGTTGATCTCCACATCAGCCATCGCCAGAACCCGAGCCGATTCCTGCGTGAGGCCGGCCTGCTCGCATAGTTTTCGCAGGATTTAATTAAGTTGCACAGATCACTATCTGTGGTTTACCCTTGCCTTTCACCAAGTTGGTGAAGGTCTAATAGGCCAAGTAGAAAAAGGAGAATGAAAGATGTTTTCATCTAAGTCATTCACCACAGCACGCGTTACACGCAGTGCTGCTACTTCGCCTGCCAATTTCCATGCGACTACAAAGAAGCATACAAATTGGCCCGCAGCGTCAAAGCCAGCGTTTTACGCAGCTTTTTACGCCGTGGATGAGGCCACAGGA
>WLQO01000082.1 GCA_009698295.1 Actinomycetota bacterium
CATCTCACGGCACCAAGAAACGGTTTCTGCTTCAAGTTCTTTAAGTGGAACAACGGTGTTAACCAATCCCATGGCGAGCGCTTCTTGCGCATCGTATTGACGTGTCATAAACCAAATTTCGCGCGCTTTCTTCTGTCCAACACTTGCCGCAAGTAAACCTGATCCGTAACCGCCATCGAATGAACCAACCATTGGACCGGTCTGACCAAACTTTGCGTTATCTGCTGCAATTGTTAAATCGCAGACCACGTGCAGAACATGTCCTCCGCCAATTGCCCATCCTGCAACCATGGCAACAACTGGTTTTGGTGTTCGACGAATTTGAATTTGTAGATCTAAAACATTTAGGCGACCAATACCTTTTTGTGCCAGCGGATCTTCACCGAGATATCCATCATCACCACGAACGCTGATGTCACCGCCAGAACAGAAGGCTTCATCGCCGGTACCAGTAAAGATAATTACACCAACGTCAGAGTTATCGCGCGCTAATGAAAATGCTTCTTGTAATTCAATAATTGTTTGTGGGCGAAATGCATTGCGAACTTCTGGTCGATTGATTGCGATCTTGGCCATGCCGTCACCGACTTGATAGGTGATATCCGTAAATTTCTCTCCACCTGCGCCTGTAACCCAGGCAGGGATGGCACGGTTACCAAATTCACGCTTGATCGGCTTGCTCACGATTCCTCCATCGACGACTACGAGCGATAGCCTACGCGTGCAATGGAGATGTCGTCACAACGAGAAATTCGCGCGATCGATCCCACGTGGACCCTCGCGCAATTCAGTGCGCACCTAGCCAAATCCTTGAACGGTGATGGCCCAGCGCTGGCGCTGACTCCAATTTCTGCCAGCAACGTCCCATCCCAAATAGCTCTCGTTCTTTCCACCAGTGGATCAACCGGAGATGCAAAAGAAGTAGGTATTTCTGCTGCAGCTCTTCTGGCCAGTGCAAGAGCGACAAATAAATTCCTTGGCGCAAGTGCAGGACAAATTTGGTCGCTCTTATTGCCGCTCACTCATATTGCGGGCATAAATGTTTTAGCGCGCAGCCTGGAACTCGGAAATGTTCCGGTTGATGCGCGCGAAGTAAAAGGTAAATATCCAGATGCGGATTTCACCGCCATTGTCCCTACCCAGCTTTTTCGCGCGTTAAACGGTGATGCAAACTTGCTGGAACACCTAGTTTCGGCAAAATCTGTTTTAGTCGGTGGAGCTGCACTTGATAGTAATTTGGGCGACCTAGCACGTGCTGCTGGAATCAATGTCGTGGAAAGTTATGGGATGACTGAAACTTGTGGCGGTTGTATTTACAATGGCTCACCAATCGGCGATACATCAGTTGAGATAAATGAAAATGGCTTAATTAGGATTTCTACTTCATCGCTTGCGTCGATTTATCTCAATGATGAATCTACTTGGAATTCTAAGATGGTGGGCGGATATTTCATAACATCTGATTTTGGTGAAATGATTGACGGAAAGTTGAAAGTTCTGGGGCGTGCCGATGATGTAATAATCACCGGCGGAGAAAACATCTCGCTAACGCAGATTGAAAGTGTTTTGAGCCAAACTTTCAGCGGAATTGAATGTGCTGCTTTTGCGGTCGCAGACCCACACTGGGGACAATCACTTCACTTAGCAATCGCAGGATCAATTAAGCCAGATGAGTCAGCTGTAAATGAATCTTTATCGATGCAGGTATCAGCTGCGGCGAAAGTAAAAGGCTTTATTTACTTAGATAAACTGCCACGTACCGCCTTAGATAAAATTGACCGTCAAGAATTATCAGCAATTGCAAAAAGGGAAGGCAAGCTAAAGAATGAATAAATGGATTGTTGGTGCTCGCCCAAAAACCTTGCCAGCTGCGATTGCACCTGTATTAGTTGCTACTGCATATGCAGGAAGTAACTGGGCTCCCAGCCGAGCGATCTCTGCGCTCTTAGTAAGCCTTTCACTTCAAATTGGCGTCAACTTTGCCAACGATTATTCCGATGGAATTCGTGGCACAGATGATTCGCGCATTGGTCCTGTTCGATTAACTGCTTCGGGGCTGGCGTCACCCAAATCTGTTCGCTCAGCTGCTTTGATATCTTTTCTAATCGCAGCGCTCATTGGATTAACACTTGCTGCGGCGACTTCTTGGTGGATCATTTTAGTCGGCGCTGTTGCAATCAATGCTGCTTGGGGTTACACCGGTGGTACAAACCCATACGGCTATAAAGGACTCGGGGAAATTTCAGTCTTCTTATTCTTCGGAATTGTGGCAACTGTTGGCAGTTACTACGTACAAGTTGAAGAGTTAAATCTCCAGATATTTATAATCGCAATTCCAATGGGCTCACTTGCATGCGCGATTCTGGCTATTAATAATTTGCGTGATCGGGCGCAAGATCAGTTAGTCGGCAAGAAGACCTTGGCTGTACGTCTAGGAGACTCCGGTGCTCGCACTCTTTATATAGCGCTCTTAATATCTGCACATCTCTTTGCACTTTTAACTTTCCAACCAGCGGTTGCCTTGACTCTTATTGCCGCACCGCTGACATGGAAACTCTCCCGTGGGGTTGCCAGCGGAGTCAGTGGAGCAGATTTAATCCCGTTCTTGGCCAGAACTGGAAAGTTACAGTTGGTTTTTGCGCTTCTCTTTGCACTCGGCTTGGCGTTCTAGTTTTCGCTAGACTTACCCCATGATTAAGTTAGAAGCCTTCCTCGTTATAGCTTCACTTGCCTTAACTTTGTACGCGTTTATCGATTGTGCCCAACGCGATGAAACACAGATAAAAAAGTTACCCAAATGGGGCTGGTTATTAATCATTCTCTTCGTATCAACTTTGGGATCGGTTGCTTATTTAATTATCGGCCGTGATCGCGGACCAAAAGGTCCAAAAAATCCAAAGCGCCGCATCTTGCCGCCTGATGACGATCCTGATTTTCTACGTAAACTTTAATTAATTAAAGGCCGCTATATGTGTGCTTGCCGGTGCCCCAGACATTTACATATACGTAATTAAATAAGAATGTTGAGCCTGCAAATAAGCAGAGCCACGCAGCGCGCTTGCCACGCCAACCAATGGTCACGCGCGCATGTAAATATGCGGCATAGGCAACCCAAGTAATAAATGCCCAAGTCTCTTTTGGATCCCAACCCCAATATCTTCCCCACGCGCTTTCGGCCCAAATTGCGCCAGCGATAACTGCAAAAGTCCAAAGCGGAAATACGAAGGCAACTAAGCGATATGAAAGTTGATCTAAAGTTTCTAAATCTGGCAGACGCTTAGCCCATGGTTTGCGTTCGCCTTTTGATTCCATCGCTTCCAAATAAAGGTATGAAGCTGCGATCACATTTGCTAGTAAGAAGACTCCACCCGAAATAATTGCAGCAACCACGTGAATTACCAGCCAAGTTGATTTAAGTGCAGGAACAAGTGGTGCGCTATTTCGATATAGCAAAGTTATAGCTGTTCCAAGAGTTAGCAGAACTGAAATAGATACAAATAGACCTAGCCATCGCAGATCGTGTTTACGTAGCGCGACTAAGTAAGCACCTGTAAATGCTAAAGCGCCGGTAATTGAGAATTCATACATATTGCCCCACGGCACGTGCTTTGCAGAAATTCCGCGCGCGATTACTCCAGCAAGCAGAAGTAAAAATCCCAAGATCATCATCGCTGTTGCAATACGTGCTGCACGTTCGGTGCGGGTGTAATCCAAAGTTTTAGTTAAAACGTTTCCAGGTGCGTTATCGCTCTGTTCTGGCGCTCTTACCGCCCAGGCAGTTTCAAAGGCGTGGGCAAAAAAGGAAAGAGCAAAGACACCCATCGCTGAGTAAACAAAGTAATTAGAGATATAGGCCCATGTAATCTGCATTTATATCCCTTTTCTTAAGTATGTAACAAAGTTTTCGATCTCTGCTTCTAATCCAGGTGCACCATTCTTAGCCAGGCCAGCAACTTCTACAACTCCAGTTGATGTGATCCTTATCCAAATACGACGCCGCCTGCCAAAGAGCGAGGCAAGTAACCCTAAAATCGCAGCGATTGCACCGTATAACGCATATCCCTTGCCGGGATCATCAACGATCTGCAGATTTATCCACGGTACAAAAGTTTCAAAAGTTATTGACCCTTGCGGGAATTTAAAGGTCTCCCCTGGTTTAAGTGATTCCAGCCCGATCTCCTTCATCTTTGAAGTATCAATTCGGTAAACAGATTGAGGAATTCCGGAATCTAAACCAAGGTCTCCTTCCCAAATAGAGAAAAGAAGTTTGGGATCGAGCGCTTCTGGAAATGTTGAGATGCCACCTTGCTTGGAATCGCGAGCATAAGTCGGCAAGAAGCTGGCCACAAAACCAATTTGTGGATTGGCATCAGGAACTTTTATGGCACCGATAGAACGTAAATTGCCATCTTGCGGCAAGAATGGAATTGGTCCTTGGAAAGCAACTTGGCCAGTTGAGTCACGTACTGTGACGATCGGTGAGTATCCATTGGCTTGCAGATAAACTCGAGTATTCCCAAAAGTCAACGGGCTATTTACTTTCAGTGTCTTAATCTTTGATGTTTTCTCACCTGGATTAGTTACTCGTACGGTTGCAGTGTAATCCTGTGGCGCATTAGTTAGCGGATCGTACTTTGCTACGAAATCTATAACCTCGATTATAAAAGGTTGCAACGAATCTTCATGAACCAATTTTCCAAAAGAAAGAGTGTCGTAAGAAGTTGGAAGGCTGATAAACCGTTCACCTTTATTAACTATCGCTTCACCGCGCATTCCAAATAAAGATCCAACGCTAACTCCTATTAAAATTAATATGAGAGATAGATGAAAGAGTAAGTTCCCGGTCTCGCGTAAATAACCCTTTTCGGCAGATAAGGCGCTAGCTTCGGTGCGAACTCGAAAACGTTTCTTTTTAAACCATTCTCCGGCTCTTGCTAGCTCTTGACCGTTTC
>WLQO01000083.1 GCA_009698295.1 Actinomycetota bacterium
CGCCGCAGATTGTGAAGTTGCTTGCGTCGATGTCTATACCCAAGACGGTCAGTTGATTTTCGAAGCGCGAAAGGGCAGTGGCCCTAAAGCCACCACTGCGCCGAAACCAAAGCCGGTTGTTATGCACAAGGTGATCGCCAAACCCAAGGTTGTTGCTAATCCCCAGACAGTGGTTAAGCCAAAAGTCAGCGCGCCAAGAAAGAAAACCGTTGTGAAGAAAAGTGCTCCTGTTGTGGTCGCTGCAACTTCCCTTAGCGATCGCATCAGCAAATCACTGCCGACCACTGGAGTTTCTTATCAACCGAATTTTCAACCGCTCATTAATGTTCCGGTCTTCTTTTGGAACGATATGCCGCCAATTTTTCGCAGCAAAGTCGATTTAATCGGGGAGGTAATTGATGTTGCGATGCGCCCGTCATTTACCTGGTCCTTCGGTGATGGTGGCTTTGCAATTACAACAGATCCGGGTGGTCCTTATCCCAACGGAAAAATAACTCACACATATTCGCGTCCTGGTACATATCCCGTAATTCTGATTACTACTTGGGGCGGAACATTTGCGCACAACGGCGTCGAACGCGCTATCACCGGAGAAATAAAAAAGACAACCGCACTGACCATCACCGTGGTGGCAGCTCCTACCCGCTTTACGAATTGAGATAAATGACCACACTTACTTCACCCCACGATTTAATAGCTGCGATTCCATTTCTTATCGGCTACCACCCAGTCGATTCGTTGGTCGTGGTATCAATAAAAGAGAATTGCATCGGTATGGCGATGCGCGTTGATTACCCAGTTGATTTACCCGAATCTGCTTTTGATTTATTGGCAGCTCATTTGCAACGTGACGGTTCAACTGGGGCGCTATTAGTGAGTTACGTACCAAGCCGGCGTAACGATGGGGATGTGGTCTTATCTGATTTGGCTGCAGCGCTAAAGCGCATTGGTGTGCGAGTTGAAGAATCGCTCTTAATCCAAGATGGACGTTATCGCTCCACCCTTTGCTCTGATACCGAATGTTGTCCACCAAGCGGGAGAGACCTGCCAGCAATTGATTCATCTCGGATCGCTATGGAACATGTGATTGCAGGACGAACCATGCCATTTGCCAACATAGAAGCGTTAGCCGAATCCATTTCGCCACTTGTGATAGCCGAAGATAAAGAATGGGCTGCGCGCATTGCCAAATTTAAAGTCTCTGATAAAGCTACCGATTTGCTGCAGTTACAACGCGATGGAGCAACCGCAGTTATTGATCTCGCCGGCGAATTTGCGCTGGGCCGCGGCGGTGAAGATCTCGAGCTCATTGCGCGAGTAATCGGTCGTCTCTCTGATATCCAAGTTCGCGACTTCGCACTGGGCAGTCACACCGAAGAAAATATTGATACTTATTTTCTGATGTGGCGACAGTTAATGCGGATGGCACCAAGCGGCTGCGTCGCACCTATCGCATCGCTCTTTGCCGCGCTGGCCTACGAAAGTGGTGATGGCGCTCTTGCTCATCGCGCGTTAGATCGCGCGCTGGCAGATACCAATGGTTATTCGCTTGCGCTGCTTTTACGTCGCGTCTTTACTGCAGGCTGGCCGCCGCAATCATTTGCAGCGATGCGCAGGGAGTTACATCCCAAAGTCAGCGCCGGAATTTTTGGGTTAGACTTACCACCAGGTCACGAGTTCTAATCGATAGCCCCGGCTGATTAGGCGGCAACCCTCCACCGCGGTGGGGTGCTCCGGGTGACGACCAGGCTGACATCGAGTGATGTGAGCAAGTGCGTGAAGGATTTGGTTGATGGCAAAAGAAATTACTTCTCAAGTAACCGGGGCGTGGCTCGCTGGCCACGATCCAGGAGAGCGCAAATTTGTAAAGATCGGTTTCCTTTTACTTGAAAATGGCGAGACTTTGCCGGATATCACAATCGCTTATCAAAGTTGGGGCCAGTTAAATGCGGCTAAAGATAATGCGATCTTAATTAACCATGCGATGACCGGTTGGTCTGATGTGACTTCTTGGTGGCCCAATATGGTCGGTCCCGGTCTGCCCTTTGATACAGATAAATATTTCATCGTCTGTCCCAATGTAATTGGAGGCTGTCAGGGAAGTACAGGGCCATCGAGTATCGCACCTGATGGCAAACGTTATGGCTCGCGCTTTCCAACGGTGACCGTGCGCGATATGGCAGAGGCGGAAATGTTATTTTCTGATGCGATCGGAATTAAAAAATATCGTCTTGCCGTCGGGCCGTCACTTGGTGGAATGCGCTCGCTGGAATGGGCGATCGAACATCCCGATCGCGTGAGTGCGATCTGCACTATCGGATCATCAGCTGTTGCAACCGGGGATCAGATCGGTGGCTTCTCAGTGCAAATTCGCGCGATTAAAAGTGATCCAAACTTTAATGGCGGCGATTATTACGATCAGGAAGTTGGGCCGATTGAAGGCATGGGGATCGCTCGTCGCATCGCTCACCTGACATATCGCACTGAATCTGAAATGGATGTGCGCTTTGGGCGCCAGATGCAGGGCGATGAGACCGGGCGTTATGCCGTTGAGTCATACCTTGATCACCAGGCAGATAAATTAGCCAAACGCTTTGATGCCAATACCTATATTTCGCTAACTTCGGCGATGGCCTCACATGATGTGGGTCGCGATCGCGGAGGGGTGGTTAAAGCGCTGGAATCGATCAAAATTCCCGTCGTTGTGGTCGCTATCGACACCGATCGCCTCTTCCCACCTCGACTACAGGTTGAGGTTGCCGAGCTGGTTCCGCAGGCCGCCCCGCTTATAACGATCTCATCAGATTTCGGACACGATGGCTTTTTAGTTGAATCCGAGGCAGTTGGCGCGGCAATCGTCCAAGCCTTGAGTATAATATAGACATCGCTTCGAGCAGTTCGAAACAAAAGTTTCGAAAGTGGTTCGAAAAAACCAAAGGACAATTGTGGCTGTATTTAGTGCGCTCAAAAACAAGGCAAAGGCTAAAAAGTCTGCCGCTAAAAAATCTGCTCCTGCAAACAAGGCTGTTGCGAAGAAAGCGGTAGCGAAAAAGGCAGCGCCAGCTAAGAAAGTGGCAGCGAAGAAAGCCCCAGCGAAGAAAGCCCCGGCGAAGAAAGTTGCCGCCAAGAAAGCAGCTCCTGCGAAAATTGCGATTAAGAAAGATTTAACTGCCAAAGAAGTTCAACAACTTGTAAATCTTAAGAACGATATTGCGCGCCAAAAAGAGATTATTGAAACTCTTGCCGCAAGTGGAATTGATAATTACCGCAAAGCAGTGAAGAAAGAATTTATGGCCCTGGCTCTTGAAGCCCGCCATTTCGATGAGACTCTTCCAATTGATATTGAGAAGGCCCGTAAGAGCGGCCTGGGCGCACCAAGCCGAATTTTATCGAAGGCACAACTTGCACTGATTGCACCAAAAGAAGAGCCAAAGCCAGTCGCCGCAGCACCTGCAGCAAAGGGTGGCAAGGCAGCCGTTGTTCTAGATGATGAAGGCAACGAGATCGTTGTTGAAGAAATCGAACTTGAAGATGTAGAAACTTTGATTGCAGAAGTTACTGACATTATCGACACTGAGGCTGAAGATAAATCTAATCAACCACGCGTCGTTAACCTAGCTGAAGAAGCATCGGGCAATGAAGAAAATGCCTTTACTTTAAAGGCATCTGAAGAAGATGACGCTCCAGCACAGACAGTTATGACCGCTGGTGCAACCGCTGACCCAGTAAAGGATTATCTAAAGCAGATTGGCCGCGTAGCGCTGCTAAATGCTGAACTCGAAGTAGAACTTGCTACTCGCATCGAAGCCGGCTTATTCGCTGAAGAAGCGCTCAAGGCTGACAAGAAAATGGATAAGAAGCTAAAGCGCGAACTCGATTGGATCGTGGAAGATGGCAAGCGCGCTAAGAACCACTTGCTCGAAGCAAACTTACGTTTGGTGGTTTCACTTGCCAAGCGTTACACCGGTCGCGGCATGTTATTCCTTGATTTAATTCAAGAAGGAAACCTCGGTTTGATCCGCGCAGTAGAAAAGTTTGATTACACAAAGGGTTACAAGTTCTCGACTTACGCCACTTGGTGGATCCGTCAGGCGATCACTCGCGCGATGGCAGACCAGGCCCGCACCATTCGTATTCCAGTTCACATGGTTGAAGTAATCAACAAGTTGGCACGTGTGCAGCGTCAGATGTTGCAAGATCTCGGTCGCGAACCAACGCCAGAAGAGTTGGCTAAAGAACTTGATATGACGCCTGAAAAGGTGGTTGAAGTTCAGAAGTACGGTCGCGAACCGATCTCACTTCACACACCTCTTGGTGAAGAAGGCGATTCTGAATTCGGAGATCTCATTGAAGACTCTGAAGCAGTTAAGCCAGAAGAATCTGTAACTTTCACAATCTTGCAAGAACAGTTGATGCAGGTTCTAGGTGGCCTCACCAACCGTGAAGCAGATGTAATCAAGGCGCGTTACGGGCTCACAGATGGGCAACCAAAGACTCTTGATGAGATCGGCAAGGTTCACGGTGTAACTCGCGAACGTATCCGTCAGATCGAATCTAAGACGATGTCGAAGTTGCGCCACCCATCACGATCACAATCACTTCGCGATTATCTAGATTAAAAATTGGCGGTAAAGAAAAAACCCTTGAGCCAAATTCGGCCCAAGGGTTTTTCTCTTTAATTCGAGTTAGTTTTTAGCCTCAACCAAGCGTTCTGATTCGTCCTGAATCGCAACAGCGACCGCCTTTAGCTTTTCGGCATATTCCTTGCCGTGGTGTGCGCAGAACATTAATTCGCCACCAGTTGCGAGGGTTGCTCGCACATATGCCTGAGCGCCGCAACGATCGCAACGATCTAGTGCATTAAGAGGTGTGGATTCGAGGATTACTTGCTCGGTCATCGCGCTCTCCATTCGCTTTAGGTGGGAAGTTAAGTACTTCTA
>WLQO01000084.1 GCA_009698295.1 Actinomycetota bacterium
CAAAGATCTAACATTGGAACACCGTCGATGATTCCAACTGAAACTGCAGCAACTGAATCGCTCAATGGTTTGGAATCTGCCTTGATATGTCCTTGTGACTTCGCCCAGGCAATTGCATCGGCTAGCGCAACATATGCGCCTGTAATTGCTGCAGTTCGAGTTCCACCATCGGCTTGCAAAACATCGCAATCGATAACAATTGTATTTTCGCCGAGTTCTTTCATATCAACGATGGCGCGCAGTGAGCGCCCTACCAAACGAGAAATCTCTTGAGTGCGACCGCCTAACTTTCCCTTTACGCTTTCGCGATCAGAGCGAGTATGAGTGGCGCGTGGCAACATCGCATATTCCGATGTAACCCAACCATTTCCAGAATCTTTTAACCAGCGAGGAACACCTGGAGTAAATGAAGCAACGCAAAGCACGCGAGTCTTACCAAATTCAACTAATACCGAACCTTCGGCATGATCTAGCCACTTACGAGTTACTTTGATTTCACGTAGTTGGTTTTCATTTCTTCCGTCGATGCGCGCCATTTATTTCCAATCGATGTGTTGTACGGAACCCACTTCGGGTCCCAAGAATCGTCGTGCCAGAATTTCAAATGCGGCTGAATCACCAGTTGCTAGAAAGGAATGCGTCGCAGCGCTCTTGGCTGGCGCCCGAAGCAATGAATTTTCTACCAATGTGCGATAAAGATCTTTTGCAGTTTCTTCAGCGCTAGAGACCAACGAAACGCTATTGCCCATCACATATGAAATAACTCCAGTTAACAACGGATAATGAGTACATCCGAGCACCAGAGTATCGACATCGGCTTCCATCATCGGCGCTAAATATTCGCGCGCGACCTTTGTAATTGCCTCACCCGAAGTTTCGCCGCGTTCGACAAATTCCACAAATAGTGGACAAGCTATCGAAGTAACTTCTAATTGTGGAGCTGCCGCAAAAGCATCTAAATAAGCTTTCGAATCTATGGTCGCTCGCGTGCCAATTACACCAATACGACCGGTGCGTGTAGCTGCAACTGCGCGGCGGACCGCAGGTTGAATCACTTCTATTACAGGAACGGAATAACGTTCTCGTGCATCGCGCAACATCGCTGCACTAGCGGTATTGCAGGCAATCACTAGCGCCTTTACGCCTTGATCTACTAAGTAATCTAAAGTTTCCAGCGCAAAAGTTCTTACTTCAGCTAAAGGGCGCGGGCCATAAGGTCCACGTGCGGTATCACCAATATAAAGAGTGGATTCGTTGGGGAGTTGATCAAGAATTGCACGAGCAACGGTTAAGCCGCCAACTCCTGAATCAAATATTCCAATCGGTGCATCACTCACATAGGTAAGACTACCGTGAGATTTAAGCCCAGAGGGTGCCGTCTAACCCCTCAGTGGCGGCGGCAATTTCACTTCCGTAGATGCCAGTTGATAGATATTTCCAGCCTGCATCACAGACTATAAAAGCGATATCTGCGTCTTTTTTATCGCGCACAGCTTCTGCCCCCATTGCAATCGCAGCGTGCAATATTGCACCAGTTGAAATACCCGCGAAGATTCCTTCTACTTCAAGTAATTGACGCACTCGTTTAACAGAGTCTTCTGCACCAACTGAGAATCGACGAGTTAAAACAGATGCATCATAAAGTTCAGGAACAAAACCTTCATCGATATTACGAAGTCCATAAACCAATTCGCCATAACGTGGCTCGGCTGCAATTATTTGTATATCGCTTTTTTGTTCACGCAGATATCTTCCTGCGCCCATTAAAGTTCCAGTTGTTCCAAGCCCTGCAACAAAGTGAGTAATAGTTGGTAGGTCTTTAAAAATCTCAGGGCCAGTACCGGTGTAATGCGCTTGGGTATTTGCTGGATTTCCATATTGATATAGGAAGACCCATTCTGGGTTCTGCGCTGCTAGCTCTTTTGCCACGCGAACAGCTTCGTTAGATCCACCCGCTGCAGGCGAGGAGATAATTTGCGCACCCCACATCTCTAACAATTGACGTCGCTCGGGCGACGTATTCTCGGGCATTACGCAAATTAATTTATAGCCACGTACCTTCGCCGCCATCGCAAGTGAAATACCAGTATTGCCACTTGTTGGTTCCAAAATTGTTGCACCAGGTTTTAATTGACCGCTTTCTTCCGCGGCATTTATCATCGCAATTGCAGTGCGATCTTTTATTGAACCGGTTGGGTTGCGATCTTCCATCTTTGCCCAAAGGCGCACATTTGGTGCAGGAGAAAGTCTGGGTAAACCGATTAACGGAGTGTTACCAACAGATGCCTCGAGTGAGTCATAGCGCGCCAAAATTAACCGCCAGCGACAGCAGGAAGAATTGTTACTGAATCTCCATCTTTAATCTGCGCATCCAGTCCACCCAAGAATCGAACATCTTCATCGTTAATATAGATATTAATAAAACGACGGAGCGCGCCATTTTCTAGCAAGCGATCGCCAATTCCGGGATATTGCGAATCCAGATCAGTTATTAGCGCAGTAAGCGAAGCGCCATTTGCAGCAACTGCTTTTTGCTCTTTAGTAAATGGGCGAAGAATTGTTGGAATGCGAACTTCAATACTCATGGCTTTATTATGGCGAAGAAGTACGTTAATCGGTAATTGAAACTTCTTCTTCAGTGACTACCCCATCGATTATGCGATAAGAACGAAATTCAATTGCAGGTGCGATCTCTTCGCGACTAGAAACCAGCACATAATGAGCGCCGGGTTCGCCGGCGTACGCGATATCGGTGCGAGATGGAAAAGCCTCTGTCTCTGTATGAGAGTGATAGATCACAACTATTTCTTCATCATTGTCATCCACCTCGCGATAAAGCGCGAGTAAATCTTTTGGATCAAATTCATAAAAAGTTGGTGAGTGCGCTGCATTTGTCATCGCTTTTAAACGCGACGCTCGGCCGGAACCAATGGGCCCCAAAATTACGCCGCAACATTCGTCAGGATATTCTGCGCGAGATTGTTCAACAATTGCGTCAACGAAGGCGCGAGAAATAGTTAGTGACATAGGAGTTGTATCTTAACGCTCGAGTAATTAGCTATCGTCCATTAGGGCTTCGATTAAACCTTCTTGCAGCCAACCAAGCCATCCATAAACTATATAAACACCACGCAGCGGATCATCTGGCGCTAAGAGTTCCAATTCACCTTGAGTGCGCTCTTGCACATTTAGCCGCACACCGAGCGCGAGGCGAATATCGTTTACTGCGCCTAACCACGCGTTTGCACCGTCATGATCTAAATCAATGACTCCATCTTCGGCGCTCTTCAAATACATCCGCATCGCCATGGCATGCGCTTGTTTCTTATTGCGCAATGTGGATTCGGTGTAACGCCGAAATTCGGCAGAGTCTGCTTGATCTTGATATGCATTTGGAAGTAAGCGATGGAGTACTTCGTCTTCGGGTGGAGAATCATGAGAAGTAATACCAACCATGGCCGCGAGGGGATCTTCATGGCCATGATCTATGCGTTCAGCCAGAAGTTCAATAATTTGTTCGGCCAAATTGATCAGAATTTCTCTCTCATTTTCGGCGAATTCGGCGATATATGAATTACTTCCGTGGCGCTTAAATCCTTCAGATGTCATAACGCCTGATCACCACGCTGCAAAGTTGCCCAGAGCCCATACTCGTGTAAGCGCGCAACATCATGTTCCATCTCTTCGCGACTTCCGGTTGAAACTACCGCTTTGCCTTCGGTGTGCACTTTCATCATCAATTCATGTGCTTTTGCTTTAGAAAATCCGAATAGCTCCATCAAAACATAAGTTACATATGTCATTAGATTTACCGGATCATCCCAAACGATGGTGACCCATGGAGTATCGCCAGAGAAGATCGCGCGGATCTGCTCCTCGATATGAGTATCAGTTTTAACCATCACCGAATAATTATAGAGAACTCTGGCGCGGCTACTTGCCGCCAAATTGCATCGCTTTGAACTATTACTTGAAAGCGCACTACGGAACGCTTTTCACCGGAGATTGCAAAGGCAAAGCCACCTTGTTCATCTGTAGTTGCCGATGCAACGCTCTTCCATACGCCACCCGAGTACTTCAAAAGTGAAACTAGCGCTCCAGCACTTCTTGGACGAACCACACCTGAAATTGCAAAAGGTGTTGCGGCCTTCATGGTTCCTGGTGCACTCAAAGAAATAGTTCTATCAATTTGAATTGCTAACTCATTGCTCACGGATTCTGCGCGCTCCCATGTACCCTCGGTTGCTAATCTAATGCTGGTTGATTTACCTAATAAAATTGGGATAACAAACTTGCCATCGATTCCTGTATTTACAGCTCCAAGCAAACGCCATGTATTTTCAGTTGCGCTCTTGCCTTCAATTCGTACAGGAATTGCTGCAACTGGAGAGCGGTCCTCTAAAGTTATAAGACCACTCAAATTTACGGGTCGGGCATAAAGCGAAGCTGGTTTATCTGAAGTCAATGCACTTAATACTTTCGCAGGAGCAATGTTTATTGCAGTCTGACGAATCGCTTCCATAGCCAATGGTTCTTCCATGCCCAGAGTCCAGGCTGTCACTCCGCCAAGCTTGTACTTTGCAACTAGTGCACTCCGAATTAAATAACTTTGGGCGTTTTGATACCAAGCAGTGCGCGTTGCAGTGCAGGTTGTTGAGAGCCCAGCTGCAGTTAATCCTTCGTAAGACTTTGTGTACGTAAAAGTGGCTTCACCGGTTTTCTCATCAAAGACAGGAGTGGTTTGATAACTTGCAGCAAGAGTTGCCGCATCGCGCATCACAAAAGTGGCCGCCTTTGCGCCAACTTTTATCGCGCTAGCAAAAGGCGCTGGACAAACGCCGTCTACCTTAGTTACCCAATCTCGTCCGTAACCAGCAAGCCCTACATAAACTTTTGATGCCGGCATTA
>WLQO01000085.1 GCA_009698295.1 Actinomycetota bacterium
AACTTCTGGATTTAGCATGCGCTCTGACCAGAGCCCTCGTACAACTAAAATCCCAGAAAGCGGGTTTGAACCATCCACCTGCAACAAGGCAACTTCCCAATCACTTACTTTGCCATCTTTATCGCTCTGCAGAGGTGCCTTGAAGTTTGCTACATAAAATCCGGTTACCGAAATCTGCTTATTAACATTTCGCGAATCCAAAGCCACAGTCGGTGCAGCCAATTGGCTTAGCGAATAAACCTTGGGATCTACCACTTTGGCAGCGGCGTTAACTTCTTTCACCAGCGCGGCACGATCTAACTGCCAATTTCCGAGACCTACTAAAACCAAGACAATGGCGAGTACGCCCAGCCCTTGGAATAATTTCTTAACTATCGCTCTGGTTTTCATTGTTGCGAGCGCTCATCCGCATGTAGCGCTTGTAAAAACTGCGCAACAAGATAGCAACGGTGATACAGAGAATTAAGACTGTAAGTGAACCAGCCCAACCCATCTCAACATCTTTTTGCATGCGATAATCTTCCCATGGATTTTGATTTCAACGACCGCTACGGCGTGCGCTCATCAAAGAGTTGGATCACACCGGCCATCGCTTTTGCCTTAATTGGTGGCGCGTGGCTGATCTGGGCGGGTTTACATCATGCCAATCCAGCAATTCGCAGCGAGCTAATTTCTTTTAACGTTACCGCAGCACAAGAAATCTCCATCCGCTACACAGTTGATCGCACCGACCCAAATCAAGTTGTGATTTGTACTTTGTCTGCAAGTGATCAAGATAAGAATGTGATTGGGCAGATCGATGAAACCATCGCTGCCGGTGCATCTCACAGCGAACAGACCACCGCGATTCCCGCACGAACTGCCCCTGTTTCAGCGGCAATCACTCGTTGTCGCGCCAAATAATTACTTCGTATACCGTTGCCCCTTATGAGTACCCCACAAACTTGGCTAACCCAAGAAGCCGCTGATCGTTTGCGCGGTGAACTCGCACATCTTGAATCAGATGGCCGTAAAGAAATTACCGCCAAAATCGAAGCAGCGCGTGCTGAAGGTGACTTAAAAGAAAATGGTGGCTACCACGCAGCGCGCGATGAACAAGGCAAGATGGAAGCGCGCATCCGCCAGTTAAAGCAGATGCTTGAAAATGCACACATTGGAACTCCCCCAGCATCAGCCGATGGCGTTGTTGGACCCGGAATGGTGATCACTGCGATCATCGCTGGCGATGAAGAGAAATTCTTACTTGGATCTCGCGAGATCGCATCCGGTGATTTAAGTGTTTACAGCGAAAAATCTCCACTTGGTGCCGCCGTGATGGGCGCAAAGATTGGTGACACGGTTTCATACACCGCGCCAAACGGTAAAGAGATAAAAGTGGAGATTAAAGAAGCAACTAATTACTAATCTGCGGAGCGCTTATATTTTCTAACGCTCACTGGAATAAAGATCGCCATAATCACCAGCATATATAAAAATGAAGTCAGCAGCGGATTTTCGCTTGGGAATGATCCGGCCGTTGCACCAAATTGATTTTCTAGACCAAAGAGTTCGCGACAACCGGCCACCATTGTTGAAACTGGATTCCATTCTGCAAAGTACTGCAGCGCCCGTGGCATTCCTGTGGTTGGAGCAAAAGCGTTAGATAAGAATGTCAGCGGGAAAGTCACGATAAAGCTTACGTTCTGCACGACTCGTGCATCTTTAGCAGAAAGCCCCACAAAGATTCCGACCCAAGAAAGTGCGTAACCAAATAACAATAAGAAAATAAAACCAATCGCCACATTTAGCGCACCTGATGTTGGGCGCCATCCAACGACGTAGCCTGCAATACCCATCACCGCTAGAACAACAATATTTAAGAGGGAATCCCCCAACGTGCGACCCATAACAAGTGCCGATTGTGAAATTGGCAGCGATCTAAAGCGATCGATCAAACCTTTCTTCATATCTTCGGCCAACCCCGATGCAGTTCCGGCGAGCGTAAATGCAACGGTCTGCACGAAGATTCCGGGCATCAGCAATTGAACATATCCGCCTGGTTGGCCGGTTGAAATTGATCCACCGAATACATAGCGGAATAAGAGAACGAACATCACCGGTTGGATAGTTGAGAAGATTAAAACTTCAGGAACGCGAGTTAATAAACGTAACTGGCGTTGGGTAATGATCATCGTGTCTTTAAAGGCGCTCATTTTTTAGCCTTCTTTCTGCGTCCAGTTGTTGCGACTTCTTCCTCTTTCTTCTCCTCGGCGGCATGGCCGGTGAGAGAAAGGAAAACGTCATCAAGTGATGGGCGCTTTAGACCAACATCGAGCGGGTGGATACCTGCAGAATCTAATGATCGAAGCGTTTCAATCAACGCTGTTGCACCGGTAGAAACTGGAGCGGAAATCATGCGCAGACCTTCATCTAGCGTCGCCTTGTTCCCGCTAATAGTCGCCACAACTTCCATTGTTTTGGCGATGTTCTGGCTCTCCACAACTATTTCTAAACGCTCGCCACCAACCTGCTTCTTCAAAGCATCAGATGTGCCGCGCGCAATAACTTTTCCGTGATCAATTACTGCAATCTCATCGGCCAATTGATCGGCTTCTTCTAAGTACTGAGTCGTCAGAAGCAAGGTAACTCCACCCTTTACCAACTCTTCAATAACGCTCCACATTTCCTGGCGGCCACGTGGATCAAGGCCAGTAGTTGGCTCATCAAGGAATAAGACTTTTGGCTTAACAATTAAAGATGCCGCTAAATCAAGGCGACGACGCATTCCACCTGAATAAGTTTTAATCGGGCGCTTTGCACTTTCGGTAAGTGAAAATCGCTCTAACAATTCTTCGGCGCGAGCAATTGATGCTTTCTTGCCCAAGTGATAGAGCTGACCAAACATCACCAAGTTATCCCAGCCCGTTAAAATTTCATCGACTGCTGCATATTGGCCAGATAGACCAATTACTTCACGTACCTTGTCAGGATGCTTTATTACATCGATTCCACCAACCATCGCGCGACCAGAATCTGGTTTCAATAAAGTTGCGAGAATGCGAACACAAGTTGTCTTTCCGGCGCCATTTGGGCCAAGCACGCTTAATACAGTGCCTTCTTCAACATCAAGAGATAGGTGATCTAGGGCACGAACAGCGCCATTTCGATATGTTTTTACTAAGTCTTCGGCGATAACTGATTTCACAGAGTAAACTTACCGCTATTGCATTACTTATTGAATCCGAAAATTAGCGTTTCCTGAGAGGTTTCTATGTCCAACCATGGCCCAGTAAAAGAACATACCCACAGAGAGATCATGATCATCCTCAGTGGATTGATGACCGGCATGCTTTTAGCAGCCCTTGATCAGACCATTGTTTCAACAGCGCTAAAGAGCATTGTTGAAGATTTCAATGGACTTAACCATTACACCTGGGTGGTCACCGCTTACTTACTTACCTCAACGGCATCAACGCCTCTGTACGGAAAAATCTCTGATATTTATGGACGCCGAATAGTTTTCCAATTTGCCATCGTCACATTCTTAATCGGTTCATTCCTGGCCGGTGCTTCACAAAATATGGCGCAGCTAATTGGTACTCGTGCGATCCAAGGCCTCGGAGCAGGCGGCCTAATGGCACTTACCTTCCTGATCATCGGTGACATCGTTCCGCCCCGCGAACGAGGTCGATATCAAGGTTACTTCGGCGCTGTTTGGGGTCTCTCATCTGTTGCTGGCCCTTTGCTTGGTGGATTCTTCTCAGACCACGCAACAATTCTTGGCGTAACCGGATGGCGCTGGATCTTCTACATAAACATTCCTTTTGGTATCGCTGCAATGGCTATTACTTCAGCAGTTCTACATATCCCAAAGGTTAAGCGCGATCACAAGATCGATTACTTAGGCGCTTTGCTTATGGTTTCTGCCGTATCTGCCACGCTGCTGGCAGTTTCGATTTATGGACCAGAACGCGGTTGGGGAAATTCAACGACGCTGACATTCTTTGCAGTCGGAATCTCACTTGTATTTATTTTCTTGTTCTGGGAAACAAAGGCGCAAGAGCCAATCTTGCCGCTCTCACTCTTTAAGAACCACACCTTCTCGCTTACATCAGCACTTGGTTTCATTATCGGTGCCGGAATGTTCGGCGCAATCGTGATGCTTCCTCTTTATCTGCAAGTTGTTAAAGGCGATACAGCAACACAAGCTGGCTTGAAATTGATCCCATTTATGCTGGGAATCGTCTCAACCTCTATCTACAGCGGTAAAGCAATTACAAAACATGGTTACTACAAGCGCTTCCCGATTATCGGAACCGTTGTTATGACTATCGGCATCTTGTTGATGTCTACGTTGAATGCGACTACTCCATTCTGGCAACTATCGATCTACGCGATCTTGGTTGGTGCTGGTCTTGGTCTTTCTATGCAGACCATCGTTATTGCACTGCAGAATGCAGTTGATTTCAAAGATATGGGCGTTGCGACTAGTTCAAACACCTTCTTCCGCTCTCTTGGCAGCGTATTTGGTACCGCAATCTTCGGCACCATTCTGACAAATCGCTTAGGTCATTACATGGCTGAAAACTTTAAGAACTTGGCGACTACCAATCCCAGCGCTCTCGCGGGATTTGATACCGCCAAACTTGAAGGAATCAAGAGCAACACTGCAGCTCTGCAGACCTTCCCACCAGTCATTAAGACAACCGTTCTGGATGCTTTCGTTAGCTCATTTCATGTCGTCTTCTTAACTGCAGCGCCAATAACTATCCTTGGCTTCTTGTTGGCAATCTTCTTGCGCGAGACTCCACTTCGCACCAATAAAGA
>WLQO01000086.1 GCA_009698295.1 Actinomycetota bacterium
ATTGGCCGTTTAAATGTTTTAGATCTACAAATTCAAATTCGTCGCACACCAAAACCGGTTGTTGCAATGGTTGCTGGTTGGGCAATTGGCGGCGGACACGTTCTGCATGTGGTCTGTGATTTAACAATCGCGGCAGATAACGCCAAGTTTGGTCAGACCGGTCCGATGGTTGGTTCATTCGATGGTGGTTACGGTTCAGGTTTACTTGCGGCAAGTGTTGGACAGAAGAAAGCTCGCGAAATTTGGTTTATGACACGTCAATATGATGCGCAAGAAGCGCTCGCCATGGGATTGGTTAACACCGTTGTTCCACTTAAAGAACTTGAAGCAGAAACCGTTTCTTGGTGCCGTGAGATGTTACGTAATTCTCCACTTGCACTGCGTTTACTGAAATCTTCCATGAACGCGGCCGATGATGGTTTAGCAGGAATTCAGCAGCTAGCGGGAGATGCCACCTTGCTCTTTTATTTAAGCGAAGAAGGCCAAGAAGGTCGCGATGCTTACAAGGAAAAGCGCGCACCTGACTTTGGTAAATTCCCAAAGCGTCCATAACTTTGGCAAAATAAATATGTCGCTCCAACTCTTTTCCACGATGCGCGTCGTTGCGCTGCCAACCAAGACTAATTTCCGCGGAATTAATATCCGCGAAGTTGCCCTCTTTAAAGGTGAGTATGGCTGGGGAGAATTCTCACCATTTCTTGAGTATGGCTCTGAAGAATCAGCTCCTTGGTTGATGTGCGCAATCGAGGCGGCAACTAAGCCCCGTCCAAAGTTTTACCGCAAGTCTGTAAAAGTAAATGGCACAATCCCTGCCCTTAATGATCCTGCAGATATTGAACGAATAGTTGATTCATTTCCGGGAGTAAAAACTTTTAAGGTCAAAGTTGGCGATAACTTAAGTGAAGATATTGCCCGTCTTGCAAAAGTCAGATCACTCCGCCCAAAGGCTAAGTTACGTATTGATGTCAATGGTAATTGGCAGGTGGCAACAGCTGTAACCAATTTACGATCGATTTATGAAAATATCGGCCCGCTGGAATATGTGGAACAACCATGTGCAACTATCGAAGAGTTGCGAAATTTAAAAGAGAAATTGCATGTAAATATCCCAATTGCAGGAGACGAAGTTCTTCGCAAAGCAGCAAATCCATTTACGATCGATCTCAATGGCGCAATCGATATTTTGGCGCTTAAAGTGCAGCCACTTGGTGGCATCGCTCGCGCGCACATGTTGGCGGAACACCACAAACTTCCGGTAGTAATTTCAAGTGCGCTAGAAAGTGCGGTTGGAATAAATTACGGATTGCAATTGGCCGCTTCTTTTGCAGATTTAGATTTTGATTGCGGATTAGGCACCGGTTCGCTGCTCAGTGCCAATGTTGCCGACTTGCCAATTATTAATGGTGAAATTGAAATAACTGATTTCGAGCCTAATTTCAGTGCTCATGAAGTGGCACCTGATCGCTTTGATTGGTGGAAGAATCGCGTTATGAAGACTTGGGAGCAGATTAAATGAACCAAGCAACTCGCTTGGCTCGAGTAATTGTGCGCCAGATAATTGAAGCCGGCATCACTGATGCAGTTATTTCACCGGGTTCTCGCAACGCACCTTTATCTCTAGCTTTAGTAACCGCGCAAGATTTAGGTTTGATCAAATTGCATATTCGTATCGATGAACGCACTGCTGCTTTCTTTGCGCTGGGCTTGGCGAAAGCAACAAATCGTCCTGTCCCTGTGATTTGCACAAGCGGAACCGCAGTTGCAAATTATCACCCAGCAGTTCTTGAGGCATCGCATTCCAATATTCCACTATTTGTGATCACGGCTGATCGCCCAGCCGAACTTCGGCGCACTGGTGCAAATCAGACGACAGAACAAGCAAGAATTTTCGGTAAGGCAGTCCGTTACTTCGCAGATATATCAGGTGCGGCATATCCACTTGAACTTCCACTAAATGCGCTGCAGTCCGGTCCAGTTCACTTAAATGTGCAATTTGAAGAACCGTTGCTTGGTGATGCAGATAAATCTTGGCTAGATGGGTTAAAGATAAATCCACCGCGAATATTCGATCGTAAAAAAGCTGGGACTTTAGCCAGCAAATCAACACGCGGATTATTGGTAATTGGACATGATCGCGGCGGCTTGGATGCAGCCGATGTCACAAAATTTGCGGAGGAACTTGGTTGGCCAATTTTAAGCGAAGATCCTTTAACTTTTCCTAAAGCAAATGCTCATTCCAGCCTTTTCTTAACCTCAACAACTATTGCAAAAGATTTAGCGCCAGATACGGTAATAATTGTTGGGCGAACAACTCTGTCTCGTTCAGTGAATGCATTAATAAAGCTCGCTCGGGCCACATTTGTGATTGATCCGCGTATCGCAACCGTAGATTCAGATCGAATGGCGGAGAAGAGATTTACAGAAATCCCTGAGCTTTACACCGCTCCGGCGGATCCAGAGTGGCTAGCGAAGTGGGCTAAATACTCAGAACGAACTGCAAAAGTTGTAAAAGAGATCTCCGCTTGGTCCGAACCACTAATTGCTCGAGAAATTTCGCAGCATCTGCCAGATGGCTCTGTGTTATTTATTGCGTCATCTCGTCCAATTCGCGATATCGAGGCTTTTGGCGCAGCTCGCAAAGGCGTGCAAACTTTTGCTAATCGCGGCCTTGCCGGAATTGATGGAAATATTTCTACTGCACTGGGAATTGCAGCCGCCCATGACGCCACTTTTGCAGTTTTGGGAGATCTCGCTTTTCTGCACGACATCACAGGTTTAATTCATCGCGAGGAAATTAACTTAAGGATTTTTGTCATAAATAATGATGGTGGAGGAATTTTCTCAACACTTCCACAACGCGGAGCCACTGGATTTGAGCAAGTCTTCGGAACTCCACATGGATTGGATCCTGCTGCAATAGCAACTTCTATGGGAGTACCTGCCAAGACAATTTCATCGGTTGAACAACTGCGGGATGAAATTAAGAAACCAGTTGTCGGAATTAACGTAGTTGTCTGCGACGTGCCGAACCGAGAAGCTAATGCTGATTTAATTAAAGGACTTTACGAAAAAATGAGTTCGATTTAAAGAAGAGAAATTAACTTAAAGCGCTGCGCATTGGCGCAAATTTAGCGTTGCTTTCGCTCAACTCTTTCTCTGGATTAGATCCAGCAACAATCCCGCATCCTGCATAGATTTGAATCTCATTTTCTGTGATTTGGCCACAGCGCAGTGCAATACCTAATTCACCATCGCCGCGGGCATCTAGCCAGCCAACTGGGCCTGCGTAACGTCCACGTGACATACCTTCGATCCGCTTAATTAAGTCGGCTGCCACATTTGTAGGTGTTCCACATACGGCAGCAGATGGATGCAACTTTTCTAAAATACTGAAGGCATCAACGCTCTTAGCGCTCTCGATTAGCGCGCCAGTCACATCTGTAGCTAAATGCATAACGTTTGCTAAGTGCAATACAAAAGGAGATTCGGGAACGTTAGTTGATGTGCAGAAAGGTTCAAGGGCGTCGGCAACTGAGCGAACTGCATATTCATGTTCTTCTCTATCTTTTGAAGAGCGAGCAAGTGAAGCAGCTAGCGCCAAATCTTTCTCGTCATCGCCAGTCTTGCTTATGGTTCCCGCAAGCACACGCGAAGTGACCATGCCACGAGATAAACGAAGAAGTAACTCCGGCGTTGCTCCGACCAATCTATCGACGGCAAATATCCAAGTCGATGGATATTCAGCGCTTAAGTTGCGCAGAATCTTGCGGGCATCGATTGCGCGATGTGAATTAACTTTTAAATCTCGGGCGAGAACTACCTTTTCAAGATTGGTTTTTTCGATTTCACTAATTGCTTGGGCAACTCGAATTTGCCATTCTGATGGACTTAGCGAACCGTCGCCCCAGTTAAATTCTGCATCTTCAAGGGTTGGCCTTTCTTCCAATAGTGAAGGCTGTGCTTGATCTCCGATCCAGGTGATCCAGGAGCTTCCATTGCGCATTCCAACAACAACTTGTGGGATTACTAGAACAGAATCTTCAGCAGGATCAAATGAGAAAGAGGTAAAGAGAATTGGTCCAGTACCGCTGGCATGAACCGAATCGGCGATTGCAAATTTTTCTAATTGTTTATGCCACCAAGTGCGTGCATCAGCAAAGCGATTAGCGCCTTTTACAACAGTTGTTGCATATGTGCCCCAGCCAACTAAACCATCTCCACCGCGTACCCAAGTCAGCGGAGCGTTATCTGGCAGAAGTTCCAGTAATGGCAAATGATCGCCCAGGCGTGCAGAAGTAACTGGAATTAGGGAAGGCATAGAAATTTACTTTAGCGAGTTAGCTTCTGAGAAATCTTCCGCCAAATAAGTGGAAGCGAAGTTGCCGTAATTGCAATTTTAATAAATTCTCCAAGGATAAAAGGAGTTAAACCTGCGCTAATTGTTTGCGCCCAAGATAATTCCAACGAGGAGTGCAACCAAGTTAATCCAAAGGCGAAGACGATGGCGCTTCCTAAGATAAGTGCGGGAAAAGAAGTTTTAAATTTCTGATCCGCTTTACGATCGGCGAGCGCACCTAATACAAAAGTGGCGACCAACATTCCGATTAAATATCCACCAGTTGCACCAGTCAGTCGCGCAATTCCATGAGTAGTTGCTCCTGTTGCAGGTGCAAAAACAGGTGCGCCTGCGATACCAGCCAATAGATATGTAGCAAAAGTTGCAAAGCCTAAACGCGCACCATAAGTAGTACCGATCAAATAAACGGCGAGCGTTTGTCCGGTGACTG
>WLQO01000087.1 GCA_009698295.1 Actinomycetota bacterium
ATCAACTGTTCAAATAAAAATTGAACGTAAATTTAAAGCGGATGGTTTTAGATTGCAGGGAATTAGCGTTAGCTCTATTCCGGCAGCGTGTATTGGGCAAAAACTAATTGTCTATGCCAAGAGCACAATCACTGTTAAATGTCAGAAAACGATCGCAGCGGCAGGAACAACAGTCGTTAACTCAGGCACGTCCTGTGTCAACGATGCTGACGGAGTAACAGTCGTTAATAATTTCTTTTATGAAAGCGATATTCAAACAGGAACTTTGATCAATAACCTTGATCCTGCGATCGGCGTGGAGATAACAGAATGAATATAAAAGGAGCAGAAAATGGCTAAAAAGAGAGATGTAATTAGTTCACCTACGGTGACCAATCTTCCGTTGCCAATTTCAGAAACGCCGTTGGTAATCGATCTGCCTGATGGTCAGAAGTTAGTCATCGGAAAGATGTCTAACGGCTCAATTATCGAAGTTGCTACTTGGCGAGGCACTGGTCGCCCTGATTCGCGCACCAACCGCCTAATGCTTGGCATGAGCTCGGCCAGCTCTCTTGCTGCACCAACTGAAGCCAGCCAGGTTCAAGCCACGTCATCAATCAAGAGAAAGTTTGAGGGGATAACCCTTCCTAAGGTTGATATTGCATCGTTGATCGCCAAGTTCAAGTCTCTCTTTGAAAAAGTATCGAAGCCGGTAACTCGCGTGTCTAAGAATGAGCCTGAAGAGTTCACATCTGACCTTGATATCGACGAATGGCTAGCAAAATTAACTAGCAAGGCTGAGAAATCCATCGATTTACCTAAGAAATCACCCAAGAAAGTAGTCGCTACTAAACCTGCTAAATCTACGAAGAAAAAATAATTTCCCTTATGCTTCCTTCCATGAAGAAAATCATCGGCGCAGTGCTTGCCATACTGCTGATTGCTTTCGCCTTTGATATTCGAATCTCCCATCCGCACTCAGGTTTGAAAAATGCCCTTGGGTCAGCTTCATCCGGGATTGTGGTTTACAAACAGGCCAACGATTTTGCGGTGGGCAACAAGATACTTTTTAATTCCAATAATTCAACTATCTCACCAGTCCTAGCAATTGTTCGTGCCAAGAACGATGGTTCGCTAGATGTTCAATCTGGTCTTGCGCTAGAGCGCATCGAAGATAAAGCTGCTTACGGAAAGCTGATTGTTATTGTTCCATTTATTGGAACCGTCGCCCAAGTTCTGGGTTTATAGCTTTATTTAATCTTTGCAACGAAAGTTAAACGTAAAGCGATCTCGTTCTCTTTCAATAGCAGGTTTGAACCCAGATTTGTTGCAGCAGTTGAAAACAACTCCGGATTCTCGCGCGATAGTTTCAAGCTAAATTCGAGAGCACGTAACTTTCCTTTATCAGCGCTCTCTTTTTTAACATCAAAACCGCCCAGAATTTGTGCGTAGATAATTTCGGCATCTTCAGGCAGACCTTCTTTTACTTTGAAATTTGCGATATCGCTCATGATCAATTTGGAATCAAACCCGTTATAGACCAGTGATAGGCCTCGGTTGTAGTTATATCCGGAAGATATTTGCTTAATTTGTGTAGTCACTGAAGAGCTAGAGTTGGCAAAATTTGGAACAAACGAAATAGTGGCAAGGAATATAACCATTAGCGCCAACAGTAAATCGGCGTACATCCAACCAGCCAGATGCGAGGCATCCTCTGGCTCTTCGGGTGTAAATCGCGCGCGCATTATTTCTGCTTCTTAAAGAGTTCGTTCTTAATCGCCTTGATCTCCAAAAGAAGTTCGCGATTAGTAGGTAGCTCCTTGAACTTCTTTTCAAGCGTCGAAGTGCTCTTATCGAGGGCATCAGTGGCGTTGAGCAACTGGCGAAGCGACGTGGCCATGCTGGCAGTCATAGACAACGGAGTAACAGACTGTTTACTAAATAAATATGCAGAGATATCTAATGCTAACGTGGTGCGTTCTGCATCCAAGGCCGCCGACGCGTTCTGTCGCAGATTTTGATTACGACGTCCAAGGTAAGCGGTTAGCAAGGTAAGAAAAATCACGACAAGAATCAATGCAAAGTCGATAAAGGCAATCCGGCCGATAGTCCACTCTTTTGCTAGGACTCCATAACCGTTCTGCCAAAATTCAAGAAAGTTAACGACTGCAATCGAGTTTTTGCTTGTATATAAAGCAAATGCCGTTGTTGCTTTACTTACTGCGATCCAAGTTAGCGCCACTGGAAGAAACACGATGCTGTTGCGAACAACTGCAAGAAAGTGCGCAATCGTTTCAACCGAACGCATTTTGTGAACTTCAGGGTTTGGCAGAAACTCCATCGGATTTAGAGATGCCCACATTGCAAGATCGCGTCTTGTGCGAAGGCTATTTGCTAGACGAACAACATATGGATCTGTAGAAACCTGGTGGCGTTTAGCCCAAACTTCAAGCGCATCTGCAAGATTGAGGTGCTCTGTGGATTTCATTGCTTTAGGCATGGGAGTGAGGTTACTTCACTTAGCTGGTTGCTGTGGAAGTCCTGGTTGAACTGGATCTAATGGCTGTCCCGGCGCACCTGGTTGTCCTGGTCCCATTGGCTTCATCTGATAACCACTTGGGCATTGCACTGGTGACTTGCCTGTAACTTGTTTAGATTCCGTACCTTTTGTACATGTGATTGTTATATCTGCATTTGGATCAAATTGAGGTGCGCCAGGTTGATTTGGAACTCCTGGTTGTCCGGCTGGGGCTTGCGGTACTGGCATGTCGGCCGGTGAATCTGGTTTTTGATCCGCTGGTTGCACAGGTGCCGCTGGATTTTTTGCTGGAGTCGGTGTGCTCATTTTATAACCCGCCGGGCATTGAGGTTTCACTCCGGTGACAGTTTTCTTGGTGGTTCCTTTAGTACATGTAACTGTGATTTTTGCTTGTTGCGCAACAGGTGCATTTTGCATCTTGTAACCGCTAGGGCACTGTGGTTTGACTCCAGTAACCTGCTTCTTCGTTGTTCCTTTAATGCATGTAATTGTTGCTTTTCCAGAAGCCGGAACCGGGGGTTGCTGAACTGTTGCCTGATTACCGGGATTGACTGGAGATTTGGGCGCGACTGCCGAAGTTGATTTAACCCAACCTTCTAACTTAACGCTGACAGTTGGTGGAGCATCGGTGTAGGTGAAGTTATCTGCATGCAAGTTTACCCAATCCTTATTGGAGCCAAGTATTACGCTTGCAGTCTTCTTCTCCCCCGAACCATCATATGTAACTTCGATATTGGCATATGCCGGAAGCTTGGACATTCCATATACGCACTTAATCAAATCGGCTCGCATAGTAAATGCGTATCGCCCAACATTTTCTGTTTTACCATCTGATTTGTAAGTTGGAGCAGCAATTTTATATGCCAAAGTTCCTTCATTGCCATCCCACTTGGGAGATCCGGGTTCATATACTGAAGCGTTGCTAGTCACAATTCCTTGAACGCCATCTGATTTTTGACATGACGACGCAAATGTTTGTGCTCCGCTGGAAGTCGTATTTAAGCGCCAAGATAGGCTGTTTGTAAGAGCAGTGTTGTTAAATTGAGTAGCCATAGATGAGTAGTACCGGACGGAGTTCTGGTCATCCGGATCAACCCCAGCAATATCCAAATTCTTACCAACTCCAGCGGTCAGAGCACGTTTGGATTCATCTAAATATGTGGAAACAGCGCCAGTGTTTGGAAGCCACTTCCCGGTCATGATTTCTTCTAGCGGGTCAGCTTCAACAATTAACTCCGAATAATCATCGTTGTAAGTTTCGGTATATGCAGCTGGTTTTTCTAAACGGCCATTTAGCCAGCCAGTAATTACTTTCGGAATTCTTACATCTAGCGCGAAACGTAGATTTTGAGCAAAGGCGATTCGCTGGTAACAAATGCCCGTATCGACTGCCAGACAACCTGTAACGCTGGAGCCTTCAACTAACATCGGACTTTCAAACTTTTTTACAGGATAAATAGATAAGCGAAGGCTCTTTTCTGAGGCATCCCAACTTGAAGTTCCAGATGGGCGATTAAAGAGTGCGCTGACTAATCCCAAAATCAAGTAATCAGTGCTCTTGCCACCGTCGTTAATTCTCCAAATCCACGGACCATCCGATCCTGGATACCCGGAGTTGGTCTTAGAACTAAAAGTTGAAGCCCAACCAGGACTGGTCTTGCTATAAATTCTCGTAACTGGATCGGCCTTTACTTTTGTGCCATCGCTTTTAATTAGCGTCAAACTCTTTATACATGCCGCTATCTGTCGGGCTTCGCACGAGCCCATTGCAACGTCATATTTAATTTGCTGGAAAGATGAATCAGCCAAGGCGGTTACGCATTTTGGATCACTGGGTGACAAGCAGATCACGGCTCCTGAACTAGCACCACCCGCGCTTTGCTTTTCTAAAGATATAAATGATTTGAAATTAACTTGGTTCTGATCAAAATAGACCATGGCATTATTTGATGTACTGGGTTCCATGCCACGCAAAATTGAGCGAGCATCTTTAATCACCTCTGGATCATCAGGTGGGCTAAATGCCGGGCCGCCAGGAGCACCATTTGGTAACGGAGCAGTATCAACTGCAAATGAAGTTGTAATCAATGAGAAAACTAAGACGGATGATGTCAACAGAATTAGCGATACTTTTCGCCACGAAAACATCATGCTCGAAATTATAGAATGTGCTGACTAAAAAGCCTAGACATTGCTTATAGGGTCTATTTCTACTTAAAACTCGCGGGGCTAGTTGCGTTGACAGCGAGGACAGAA
>WLQO01000088.1 GCA_009698295.1 Actinomycetota bacterium
GCCACAACGTTTTGCCTGCACCTGATCTTCAATGTGCATCGCAGCAGCACCTGCCTTTATCAATTCTTTAACCGTGCGCCCGATATTAAAAGCCGAAGGTCCAAAACCAGTGTCGACATCGACCAACAATGGCAGGTCACAAACTCCGGTGATGCGACGAACATCGGTTAAAACATCTTCCAAAGTGGTGATACCTAAGTCCGGAACACCGAGTGAACCTGCGGCAACGCCACCGCCCGATAAGTAAATTGCGCGATAACCAGCTCGTTTAGCAAGCAGTGCATGATTAGCATTTATTGCACCAACAATTTGTAACGGTTTTTCTTCTTGCAGCGCTTTCTTAAAAGCAGCACCGGTCGAAAGAGGCTTCATGGCTGTGAGTCTACTGTGGCTGCTTTAGCCATCCAACAAGGCCTGTTTTGCTGCACTTTTTGCATCGCGCGCGCTGGTTGCTCCTCTTGCAGCCTTCGCTGCAGATTTTGCCGCTTTATTATCAACGCGAGATAACAACTCACTCACGGCCGCAACTGAACTTGCAGATGCGCTAACGGAATTTATTCCAAGGCCGGCCATCACAACTGCAAGCAACGGATCTGATGCTGCTTCTCCACATACTCCAACTTTGATACCAGCTGCTGCGCTATCAGTTGCGATTGATTCTAAGATTGAAAGCAGCGCAGGCTGCCAAGGATTTAACAACGCAGCAACGCCTGAATTTACTCGATCTGCCGCAAATAAATATTGCGAAAGATCATTGGTTCCGATACTCATGAAATCAACTACGCCTTTTAACTGCCCAATCACTCGAGTGATCGCCGGGATTTCAATCATTATGCCAACGTGCGTGAAACCCGCTGCGCGCGCATCTCTGGCAAAAACTTGCGCTTCTTCAACGGTCGCGATCATCGGCGCCATTACTGAAACTTCAATCTTCTTGCCGGTGGCCTTGACCGAATCAGCGGCCGCCTTAATCGCGTGAAGTTGATCTTCGTAAAACTTTGGTGCAATCGCTGCTACGCGCTGACCGCGCACACCAAGTGCGGGGTTCTCTTCGTGGCCAATGCCTAAGAAAGCTATTGGTTTATCACTACCTGCATCTAATGTGCGCACAATAATTTCGCCATCTGGGCCTGCGGCAAGCACATCTGCATAAAGTGCTTGCTGTTCTGCGCGAGTTGGCGCTACCTTGTTATTTAAGAAGAATAATTCAGTGCGCAGCAAACCAACACCGTTTGCTGATTTAACTTGAGCGGCATCAGCAACCGAACCAACATTTGCCATTACCTGAATCAAGGGCCCGCCTTGGTTGGTGCGCGCCGCCCACCAATCAACATCGATATCGGCAAGTTCGCCATTAATGATCGCCTGTGATGCATCCGGATCAACCACCACCATCTGCCCATTTACTAACTCGTCAGCGCCAGTACAAGCCACAATTGCCGGAATCCCCCGCGAGCGACAGACAATCGCAGTATGCGAAGTTGGTCCTCCGCCTTTAGTCACAACCCCGACTACAACATCTGTAAAAGCAATGGTATCCATTGGGGTTAAATCATCGGCAACGATGATAAAACTTCCGATGGTCGGCAAAATCGTTTCTTCACTTTCACCGCTCATCCATTGAATTAAGCGATAGACAATCTCATCAAGGTCAGCAACTCTCTCGCCAAATTCTCCACCAGCGCCTTCTAGCAGTGATTTAAATTCACCCATTGCAAGTTGCAGCCCAGATGGCGCATCCCAACCTTGCACGCAAAAATCTTTCGCCATATCAGCAAGTTCCGGATCGCTGGCAAATGCGCTTTGCGCTTCCAATATTTCGCGCAGATCTTTATCAGTTGCCGCTTTAATCTTGGCGGCATATTGGTTCTCTAAATTAGCGATCGCTTTACTTAAAGTATTAACTTCAACTTCGGGGCCAAGTGAGCTCTTAGCCATTGCTGGAAGTGGTTTACGCGCAGACCAACGCAGAACTTCAGCGCGCACCGCACGGGTGCCAACGCCAATGCCTTCCAGTATGCGCACAGATGCCATATGCAAACGCTACTCGGTAATTGTGGCTACGAGTTTTTCAAAAACCTCATTGGCAGCGAATTCGTCATCGGTAGCGAAGGCGATATTTAAGGTATCGCCTTCGTGCGCCTTCAGCGTCAACAGGCGCAACGGGCTGTTGGCCTTAACCAATGGCGTACCAGGTTTGCCAACGGTGACTTCAAATGGCGCCGCCTTGGCGATCGCCGAAAACTCGTTGGCGGGGCGCGCATGCAGCCCCACCTTTACCGTGATCACGCACTCTTTAATGATCATGGATTGACCACGACTTTAATCGCTTCGCCACTTAACACTGCATCGATGGCGCTCTGCACATCATCTAGCTTGACTTTATGAGTAATCAAATCAGCAACCTTTACTTCACCTGATGCGATCATATTTAACGCATCTAAATTCTGTTGTGGGCTAGATCCATTTGCACCAAATAAAGTCACTTCTTTGTAATGCACGATATTGGCATCGCAATTAATAAAGGGCGCATCCTTTGGCAGGCCACCGAAGAATGAAACTTTTCCGCCAGGTGCCACCATTGAAATCGCTTGTTCTTGCGCTTTAGCCGCCGGTGCTGCAGTGATAATGATGCTTGGGCCATGTCCATCGGTGACTTTTAGAATTTCTTCTTCTAACTTCACTTTCGACATATCAAAGGCAGCATCTGGCTTTACAACCTTTGCCGACATTTCTAAACGACCACCATTGATGTCGGCGAGAAATACTTTGGATGCGCCAAGTGCCCGCGCCACGCGAACATGCAAGCAACCAATTGGTCCAGCGCCCATCACAAGGACGGTGTCGCCTTTTTGCACATTTAAAATTCGTTGTGCATTTAAAACACAGGCCAAAGGTTCGGTCACTGCTGCTTCATCGTAAGAAACGCTTGCCGGAATCTTGTTAACGCCTTTAACGCGGATAACTTCATCAGGAATGACCATAAATTCGGCAAAGCCACCTGGGAATTGATATCCCATTGATAATTGATTGCCACAGATTGTCATTCGCCCGGCTAAGCAAAGCCAGCAAGTTCCGCATGGAATCGCTGCGATAACTTGAACGCGATCGCCAATGGCATAGCCCTTAACATCGCCACCGACAGAGACAATTTCGCCGGCAATTTCATGGCCAATAATCTGCGGCGGCTTTAAACGTGGATGGCCATGGTTATAAATCTTGGCATCGGTGCCGCAGGTTGCGCAGCTGTGTACCCGGATCAAAATCTCCTTCGCTCCTTCTTTAGGAGTTGGGACATCGATGACCTTTAAATCTTGTGGGCCGCTATATAACGCTGCTTTCATGGCAATTCCTCTTTCACTACTTTAAAACTAGATGGGTTAAATACTAGTTGGATTTAAAATCTCTAAGACCTGCGATTTATCTATCGTATTGAGCAATATTTCAAACTTCTCGTCGTCGAGAAGCGCTTCGGCTAAGTTACCGATAATTTCTACATGCTCATCGCCTTGTGCGGCGATACCGATACAGAGTTTGACTTCTTCGTCATCCCAGATAAATGGTGCTGCAAAACGAATAAAAACTATCTGACCAAAATTTACATATTTTCTAGATTCATCTGTGCCGTGTGGCATAGCGACTGCATTTCCTAAATATGAAGATGCGATTTGTTCTCGTTCCCACATCGCATCGGCATACTCTTGTGAAGCAGCGCCTAAGTTAACAAATTGCGCCCCACACAGCGCTACAGCCTCCCCTTTCGAAGAGGCTGTAGCACCGAAGTGGATTCCGGCTTCTGTTAAAAGGTTAGGCATCGCAACCAGACATGAAGTTACTCATGTGAGATTGTTCCGCCACCTTGAATTGCAGCAACAACTGATGCAATAGCTGGATCGCCCAGAAACATGTCGAACGCTATGACAACTTTATCTGGAACAGCTTGCCGAGCCCTACCCGATAGCCCACGGTGACAAAGGATTAGGTCGGCGCCCATTGATTCAAGTTGATTAACAGGTGAGTGCTTGACGGCGATACCAAGTGGCTTTAACTGCTTTGCCAATTGATTTGCAACCATCACGCTTGAACCCATTCCTGCTTCACAAGCAATCACAACGAGCTTTACATCAGAACCGGAAATGCTTGGCATTTGTTATCCGTTCTTCAATGAGTTCTTACGAGCTGTCGCTGCATCAAGGTCATCGTTATTTGAGCTGTCGGTCTTTAGTAAGAACCAAGCAGCTGCAAATGCGACGGCCGCAGATACTGCGATCGCAAGTAGTACTTTGAAGGTGTCACCCTTTGGAGTAACAACCATGTAAGCGAAGATTGATCCTGGAGATGGTGTTGCAGTTAGACCGTTATCAAGTGCAACGTTCATTGCAACGCCAGCTGCTCCACCAGCAATAGCTGCGAGGATCAAACGTGGCTTCATGAGAATGTAAGGGAAATAAATTTCATGAATTCCACCAAGGAAGTGGATGATGATTGCGCCAGGGACTGAACCGCGCACGACACGTGGTCCAACCAACCAGAATGCAAGCAATACACCAAGGCCAGGACCTGGATTCGTTTCAAGCATGAAGAGAATTGACTTTCCAGTCTCTTTTGCTTCAGCGACACCTAGAGGCCCAAGCACGCCATGGTTAATGGCGTTATTGAGGAAGAGAACCTTTGCAGGTTCAATAATTACTGATGCAAGCGGAAGCAGATTGTTGTCAACGAGTGACTGAATACCGTTTCCGAGTACATCGCTTATGTTCTTTA
>WLQO01000089.1 GCA_009698295.1 Actinomycetota bacterium
AAGTGCGCACCCCGCTGCACAAGCAACAGATTCGACACACTTTTTAGGAGCACTACTTCTTTGTCTACAAAAATTCGCTTAATGCGCATGGGAAAGATTCGCACACCATTTTTCCGCATCGTCGTAACTGATTCACGTAAAGCACGTAACGGACTTTCAATTGAAGAAATTGGTCGTTACGTTCCAGGACAAGAACCATCAATCATGGAAGTTAACTCTGCGCGCGCTCAATACTGGCTCGGCGTAGGAGCACAACCAACTGCCGCTGTAGAGGCGATCTTTAAGGTCACCGGCGATTGGCAGAAGTTCAAGGGCCTTCCAGGAACTGAAGGAACGCTAAAATTTGCAACACCAAAGCCAGCTAAGAGCATCGCTTATGAAGCAGCAGTTAAGCAAGCAATGGATGAGCCTAAAGAAGGCGCAACAACTATGAAGAAGAAGGCGCAAGAGAAGTTAGCTGCAAAGGCTAATCCAGCGCCGGTAGAAGAAGTTGTTGTATCCGAACCAACCGTGTCCGATGTAGTTGTGGAAGAAACTCCAGTAGTGGAAGCGGTTGCTGAAGTGGCTGCAGAAGCTGTGGTTGAAACTCCTGCCGAAGAAGCGGCTGCCGAATAACAATGATGGACGAAGCTCTCGAGCACCTCGTTAAAGGAATCGTTGATAATCCTGAAGATGTCATCGTCAAGGAAAAGACTCACCGTCGTGGCACAACTTTAGAAGTACGTGTCAATCCTGAAGATATCGGAAAGGTCATTGGCCGTAACGGTCGCACTGCAAAGGC
Source organism: Actinomycetota bacterium (assembly GCA_009698295.1). Taxonomy (GTDB): domain Bacteria; phylum Actinomycetota; class Actinomycetes; order Nanopelagicales; family Nanopelagicaceae; genus Planktophila. The sequence continues at coordinate 782 of WLQO01000089.1, forward strand.
GCTTCGCACAGTTGTGAGCGCAATTGCAGGTCGCACAGTTCGCGTTGATCTCATCGATACCGACGAGGCTCGATAAAAAGTCAATTGGCAATGCGCCTTAATGTAGGACGCATCGGTCGCGCTCACGGAATTCTTGGTGAGGCGACTATTGAAGTTCGCACTGATCTAGCAGAAGAACGATTTGCTATCGGCGCACAACTTGAAACCGATAGCCATGGGAATTTAACTGTTATTTCTGCGCGCGTGCACAATGGAATTTTGTTGCTCGGGTTCGCAGGCGTAAGCGATCGCAATGCAGTTGAAAAATTACGTGATGTGCTGCTTTTTGCACAAGTGGATATAGATGAACCTGGCTTCGAAGAAGATGATTACCACGTTCTGCAACTTGTGGGTTGTCAGGCTTATCTAGTCGATGGTGATTTATTGGGAGAAGTGACAGAAGTATTAAATCTGCCAGGACAAGATGTTCTATCAATTAAGACGGAATCTGGCGAAGTTTTAATCCCATTTGTTCACCAACTGGTTCCGATCGTAGATGTAAAAAATAAGCGAATGACAGTAATTCCACCTGAATTTTATGAAAGCAAGGCTGATCAATGAAAATTGATGCGGTAACCATATTCCCAGAGTACTTCGCGCCTGCGCAGCTTTCGCTACTTGGAAAGGCGCAAGATAAAGGCCTCGTAGAATTGAAAATTCATGACTTGCGGACTTTTACGAGCGATAACCACAACACGGTTGATGACACACCATACGGTGGTGGCGCAGGGATGGTTATGCTTCCAGAAATTTGGGGCCAAGCGCTCGATCCGCTGCTGATTTCAGAGGTTGATCTAATTATTTTGACTCCTGCTGGAAGCCGCTTTAACCAAAAAATGGCTGAGGAATTTTCAAAAAGTAAGCACCTGGTATTTGCATGTGGTCGTTATGAAGGAATAGATGATCGTGTTCGGCAACATTATTTAAGCCCAGAATATGCAAAGGTTGGAGTTCGCGTACATGAAGTTTCGATTGGTGATTATGTGCTCGGTGGGGGAGAAGTCGCATCGCTAGTAATGATCGAAGCGATCACTCGTCTTATTCCGGGAGTTCTCGGCAATCCAGAGTCACTTACAGAAGAGTCACATAATTCTGACGGTTATCTTGAATATCCAAACTTTACAAAACCACAAGAATGGCGCGGAATCTCAGTTCCGGAGATATTATTAAGTGGAAATCATGGCGAAATCGCAAAGTGGCGCGAATTACAGGCTCAAGAGCGGGCTAAAAAGAATTTATAACTCGTCAGTAACCATCTTTCTACTCTAGCGTTCACCTATGAGCGATGATTCGGCAAAAATCCAAGCACGATTAATCCGTGATCTGGAACCTGTTGTTGCAGTCGAATTAGAACGCCACCTTTCAGTTCAAAAGAACTGGTATCCACATGAGTATGTCCCATGGTCAGAAGGTCGCGATTACGCAGGGCCTTTAAATGGCGATGCATGGGAGGCGAAAGATTCGCGCCTAACGCCAGTCGCGCAAGATTCTCTAATTCTTAACTTACTTACTGAAGATAATTTACCGAGTTATCACACTGAAATTGCAATTTCGATGGGGCGCGATGGCGCTTGGGGAAATTGGATCGAACGTTGGACTGCTGAAGAAGCGCGCCATTCCATCGTAATTCGCGATTACCTAATGGCGACTCGCGGCGTTGATCCATATGAACTTGAAGATTTGCGCATGGCGCATATGTCTCTGGGATATCAGACTCCTTACGAAAACGATATGTTGCACACGATTGCTTATGTTTCGTTTCAAGAGCTCGCAACGCGCATTTCACATCGCAATACCGGAAAAATTTCCGATGATCCAATCGCCGAAAATATGATGCAACGCATTGCGCTAGATGAAAACCTGCACATGCTCTTTTATCGCAATACCCTTTCAGCGGCTTTAGATATGGAACCAAACGCCGCCATGCGCGCAATCGCTGATGTTGTAACAAACTTTGATATGCCAGGTGCGAATATGCCGGGCTTTGGTCGCAAAGCGGTGCAGATCGCCCTGGCTGGCATTTATGATCTTCAGCAACACCTAGACGATGTTGTATCACCAGTCTTGCGCGCGTGGAACGTCTTCGAGAGAAATGACTTAACTGGCGATGGCCTGGTGGCCCGAGATGAGCTGACGGCGTTTATGGCAAAGTCAGGTAAAGAGGCTGCAATCTTTAACGATAAACGTGAAGTCCACTTTGAGCGACTTGTAGCGCGCGGGCAAAATCCAATTCGCATCCAAAAGTAATTTTCAGCGATAGATTTATCTCATGTGTAGATTACTTGGGTATGTCGCAACCGAGGAACGAACTTTTGCGGATGTAGTCGGAGAAGGTTTCAACAATTTTGTAGAACTCTCGAAAGAGCATAAACATGGTTGGGGAATTTCCGCTAATTCATCAGATACTCGCGCTACCACGTTAGTTAGAGACTTAACTTTGGCTGCTGAGAGTGAAAAATTTAGCGAATCAGCAAATGGTCTCAAATCCGATGGTGCGCTGTTACATCTGCGTCTTGCCTCGAAAGGTATAACTGTTGATCTTTCGAATAATCATCCATTCGTATACGGCGAATTCTCTTTCATGCACAACGGCACGATTAAATCGATTAGTGAGATTGAGAAATATGTTGATCCGAGGTATTTAACGCAATTTACATCGACAACAGATAGCGAACGATACTTTTATACCGTTCTGACCGCGGTCGATGAACTTGGTCTAATTGAAGGAGTTCGCAAAGCAGTTCGAACTATCGCCGGAAACTGCGAATTTACGAGTATCAATTGCATGCTTCTTTCGCCCGAATATATGGTCGCGGTATGTGAATTTAACGAGTCCGATGTGACGGAATGGACTGTAGATAGCCACTACGAACTGCGCTATAGCGTCGAACAGGGCGTGGTCAAAGTCGCATCCACTGGTTGGGGCAAAGACCATTGGAACCGCTTGCAAAACCATTCAATTTTGATCATCGACCGTAGAGATTTAAGTTTTGAGGTTTTGCCTCTCTAACCACCGCGTTACTCTTATCTATATGACCCGCACGTATACAGTCGAAACTTATGGCTGCCAGATGAACGTTCATGATTCTGAACGCATAGCTGGATTATTGGATGAAGCGGGCTATCTTCCGGTTATTCCAGGAGAACAGGCAGATATCGTGGTCTTCAATACATGTGCAGTTCGGGAAAATGCTGATAACAAGTTGTATGGGAATTTAAGTTTCTTAGCCCCGATAAAGAAGGCCAACCCTAATATGCAAATTGCGGTAGGCGGATGCTTGGCACAGAAAGATCAGTCGATAATTTTAAAGAAAGCACCATATGTAGATGTTGTTTTCGGAACACATAATGTTGGTTCATTGCCTGTTTTACTAGAGCGAGCCCGGATTGAGGAAGAGTCGCAGATTGAGATTTTGGAAGCGCTAGAACACTTCCCATCTACTTTGCCGGCGCGCAGATTTTCTGCCTTCACTTCATGGGTATCAATCTCTGTCGGCTGTAATAACACTTGTACCTTCTGCATCGTTCCAACGCTACGTGGGATAGAAAAAGACCGCCCAGCGACCGATATTTTGAAGGAGATTCGCGCCCTCGTTGATCAAGGGGTAATCGAAATTACTCTCTTAGGGCAAAATGTAAATGCCTATGGAGTTGATTTTGGAGACCGCAGCGCATTCGCCAATTTACTACGCGAATGCGGCAAGATCGATGGACTAGAACGAGTCCGCTTCATGTCACCACACCCACGAGATTTTACGGATGATGTAATCGAAGTTATGGCAAGTACCAAAAATGTGATGCCGCATTTGCATATGCCTTTGCAATCGGGTTCCGATCGTATTTTGCAGGAGATGCGTCGTTCTTATCGCACTAGC
>WLQO01000009.1 GCA_009698295.1 Actinomycetota bacterium
AGAAATTGCTACCAAGTGGGTTAATAAACTGCATTTACCTAGCCTCTAGACGATAAATACATCATCCTCGGCATTAAAAGTTAAATTTCAACGCCAATGTATTTAGTCTCGAGGAATTCGTGGATGCCATCGAAGCCGCCTTCGCGGCCTAAGCCTGATTGTTTGACTCCGCCGAATGGTGCTGCTGGATCTGAAATCATGCCGCGGTTGATTGCAACCATTCCGGATTCGAGGGCTTCCGAGATCTGAACTGCACGCTTTAAATCTTCTGAGTAAACATAACTAATCAAACCGAAATCGGTGCTGTTGGCTAACTTGATTCCTTCGGCATCGGTATCGAACACAACTATCGGGGCAACTGGGCCGAAGACTTCATGGTTCAAGATTTCAGCCTGCTTATCTACTTCAAGAACAGTTGCTGGATAGAAAGCGCCTGGTCCGTCTGGAGTTTTGCCGCCAGTTAATACTTTTGCACCAGCTTTGATTGAGCTATCTACAAGTTCAGCAATTTTATTGCGCTCTTTAACGGAAACGCTGGCACCAAGTTGCACACCGGCATCGCGTCCGCGACCCATCACAAATGCTCCCATTGCGGCAGCAAATTTTTCGGTGAATTCTTTAGCAACTGGGCGTTGTACATAAATTCGATTTGCAGCAGTGCATGCAGCACCACCATTGCGCATCTTGGCCAGCATCAAACCTTTAACTGCTTCATCCAAGTTGGCATCGTCCATCACAACAAATGGTGCGTTTCCACCAAGTTCCATTGAACAACGAATTACATTGTCCGCTGCTTCTTTCAAGATGATGCGACCAACTTCAGTTGATCCGGTAAATGATAAATTCTTAACTCGCTTATCGTGCAACATTTTTGCGATCGCAGGTCCAGTTGGTGTTGGCAAAATTAAATTAACTACACCCTTTGGAACTCCGGCGCGATCTAAAATATCGATGATGGCGAGCGCGGTAAGCGGTGTTTCGCCAGCAGGTTTTAAAATCATGGTGCAGCCTGCAGCAATAGCAGGACCGATCTTGCGAGTTGCCATACCTGCAGGGAAATTCCAAGGGGTAATTAAAAGTGATAGCCCAACAGGTTGATGGGTTACGAGAATTCGCTTGTCACCACTTGGCGACATTCGGAAATCACCGGCTATGCGAACTGCTTCTTCAGAGAACCAACGGAAAAATTCGGCGGCGTATGCAACTTCACCTTTTGCATCGGTGATCGCTTTGCCGTTTTCTTTAGAAATTAACTCGGCGAGATAATCTGCCTCTTGGATCATCAACTCAAATGCTTTACGTAACATTTCGGCGCGAACTCGGGGCGCGGTCTTCGCCCAGGCAGGTGCGGCGCGATCGGCGGCGGCTAGGGCGGCCTCAATTTCGGCATCTCCAGCGGTGGCAACTTTGGCGATTACCGAGCCATCACTTGGATCAATTACATCCAAAGTGCCGTTTCCATCGACCCATTGACCATCTATATATAACTGAGTGCGCATAAGATGAGCATACTAAAGAGGTATTTAGACGCGCCAGCCGCGGTAACTGAAGGAGTTTGTGTGCCAAAGTCTTGGACAGATGGTGCGCCACAGCCCGTTGCACTTCAGGATCATGCCCATTTAAAGGATCCGCTTAGCTACAAAATTAAGCGATCTTTCTTGGGGGGTGCGTTAAACCGTCACTCACTAGGGCACCAGCGTTTAGCAAAGCGTTACGCCCTTGGAATTCTCTCATCTGACTGTATTTCATCTTCTGCTTATGGCAGTGAACAAATCTTGATCGCGCTCTTGCCTGCATTTGGTCTCGCTGCTTTTGCAATTTTAATGCCAATGACCGCTGTTGTTTTAGCTATCTTAGTTTTGATCACACTTTCTTACCGAAATGTAATTGATGTTTACACCAAAACCGGTGGCGCATACATTGTTGCGCGCGATAATTTCGGTCCAGTAGTTGCACAAATCGCTGCCGTTGCTTTAATGCTTGATTACATCGTTACTGTTGCAATCCAATCAGCGGCTGGTGTGGCAGCGATTATTTCTACCTTCCCATCCATCGCATCTTGGAAGATGCCGATGATTTTTGCGGTGATTGTGCTTTTAACTTACGGAAACCTACGTGGAGTTAAAGAGGCCGGAAAAGCCTTTGCTTTCCCAACTTACTTCTTCGTTGGTTGCATGATGATTGTTTTCGGTATGGGGCTATGGCGTCTATCGCAAGGAACTCTGCCAACCCTTGCAACAGATCTTCCAGGCGCAGTTCATGTTGGACAAGAACAAGGTTTGTTAACTGGCGCTGCAATATTTATTCTGCTCCGCGCCTTTGCCAATGGTGGTTCATCACTTACTGGCCTTGAGGCGATATCAGATGGCGTTGCTTTATTTAAAACTCCAGAGCATGTAAATGCCAAGCGCACTTTGGTTGTCATGAGTTGCATCCTTGGAACACTTGTTCTCGGAGTTTCTTACTTCGCCCATCACATCCATGCCATGCCTTACGAATCCGGAACGCCGACGGTTATTTCACAAATCGCTAAAGCAGCAGTTGGAGAAGGCACCTTTGGCAGCGTTATGTTTATCATGGTTCAGCTAGCAACGATGCTTATTCTCTTTGCCGGTGCAAACACAACTTACAGCGCATTTCCATTGCTCTGTAACTTCGTTGCAACAGATGGCTACTTGCCTCGTCAGTTAACTAAACGTGGCCACCGCTTAGCATTTTCAAATGGAATTTTATTACTTGCCGGTGGTGGACTCTTACTAGTCATAATCACTGCAGGATCCGTAGAACATCTTGTTGCGTTTTATGCACTCGGAGTTTTCACTGGCTTCACTTTGGCTGGATTTGGAATGACCAAGCATTCACTGCGAACTAAACCTAAAGGCTGGCAGGTTCGAGTTGTAATAAATGCACTTGCCGGATCTGTTTCACTTGTCATTGTTGTTATTTTCTCAGTTGTTAAATTCACCGAAGGTGCATGGTTGGTCCTCGTTACTGCGCCAATTTTGGTGATGTCTTTCTTACGTTTACGTCGTCAGTACACACGCGAACAAGAAGCGCTATTAGTGAGACAAGAACAAGAAAGAGCCACAACTATCGCCCGACACAATGTCACCGTTTTGGTAGATAACGTAGATATCGCAACTGTGGGTGCAATTAGATATGCAAGAAGCTTGAAGCCGCGTAATTTGAGCGCAGTTCACTTCGTCATAGATGATCGTCGTGCAGAAGAGATAAAGAACGCGTGGGCAGCCTCCGATGCGCTAGATGATGTGACCCTTGAGCTCATCGACTGTCCAGATCGTCGCCTTGCCAATTCAGCAGTTGATTACGCAATTCGTATGACAGAGAAGAGCGATGTTGAATTAACTCTGCTTCTTCCGCGACGCGCATACTCTGGTTTCTTAGGTCGACTATTACATGACCAAACCGCTGAAGAAATTGCAGCACCAATTTCACAACTCCAACGCGTTGTTGCAACAATTGTTCCATTTGACGTCGATCGAATAACTTCGGGATCGAAGTTAACAGTTCATACCCAACCGGCGGTTAAGGCTGCGTCTGTAAAGATTGAAAATGAATTTAAAGCAGTTAAAGATGTAATTAAGCCAGTTGAACCAATGAGCCATTACGCTGAAAATTTAACGCCGATCGGCAAAATCACCTGGCGCCAACGCGCTCAGGTTCAAGGTCAAGTTACTGCGATTAAGAGCGCTGCTAAAGGTTCTGCACCACTTCTGCAGGTTGAAGTTTGGGACGAATCAGGCGGAGTAACGCTTCATTTCCTTGGCCGCCGTGAAATCGCTGGACTCGAAGTTGGAGCGCAAATTCGTGCAGAAGGCATGGTTGGCGAAGAAGAAGGCGTGTTAACTATTTTGAATCCTTCTTACCAATTGTTGGTTTGATTCAGCGTTGACTTTCAAAAAACTCAGTTAGCAATTTTGCACATTCAGCCTCACGAATTCCGGCCGTTACATTCATTTTATAAAGTGAACGCGGATCCCGAATAACATCCCAAACCGAGCCAACTGCACCTGCTTTTTCATCCCAGGCACCAAAAATTAGGTGCGAGATACGTGCTTGAGCAATTGCACCAGCGCACATCGCACAAGGTTCTAAGGTAACTACCAAGGTACAGCCGTCTAACCTTGAATTCTGCAGTCGATCTGCGGCGCTTCTGATCGCAACAATTTCAGCGTGAGCGGTTGGATCGTTTTTTGCTTCGCGTTCATTTGAACCACTGCCGATTATCACGCCATCTTTATTGATAACAATTGCACCAACTGGGACATCACCGGTTGCTGTTGCTTTTCTTGCAATCGCGATCGCCTCATCCATCAACGATTCAGGTGTTTGGTTAGAAATTCTTATAGCTCCAATAACTCAGCAAATTGTTCTGCGAATCCTAAACGGCTTGCAATTGCTTCCAATTGTTCATCAGGAAATAGTTCGGTGTCATCGCATAAAGCAGAAAGCTCCATTTGATTGACTCCAAGATCCGCCAAAATATCCAAATGTCCGACCGGTAAAGGCTCTTCATCTTCTTCGGGAGAATCCAAATCACAAAGTTCAAGAAAATCTGCAGCGACTGCATAATCCATAGCGCAGGTAACATCGCTTAGGAACATACTTATGTGAGAACCTAAAACTCTAACCAACATAAAGAATTCTTCATCGATTGCTAATAACGCGATCGCTCCACCATTAGTCTGTTGCGACTTGAGCCGATCAATAATGTGCGGTAAATCATGTGCGTCAGGTAACAGCGCTAAATTCCAACGCCCATCCTCATGCCACGCAGCGACTGCGATATCTACCTCGTTCACCATTGCATCCGTCACATTGGACATATTCCCACTCATTGGACGAGATGGAAACCCCTGTAAGGTAGGAGGCATGAAAGTTCATGTCGCCGATCACCCGCTGATTACCCATAAATTGACCGTTCTACGCGATGAGAAAACAGATTCGCCAACATTTCGCCACCTGGTCGAGGAGCTTGTGACATTACTCGCCTACGAAGCAACCCGCGATGTGCGAACTGAAAAAGTTTCGATTAAGACTCCGGTCACAACTACTACCGGATTGAAACTTTCTGATCCCCGACCAGTGGTTGTTCCAATTTTGCGCGCTGGTCTTGGAATGTTGGAAGGCATGACGCGTTTGATCCCAACTGCTGAAGTTGGCTTTCTCGGAATGGTTCGAGATGAGAAAACACTAAAGGCAAGTACCTACGCCAACCGCTTGCCCGAAAATTTATCTGGACGTCAATGTTTTGTTTTAGATCCAATGTTGGCGACTGGTGGAACTTTGGTTGCGGCGATTAACTTCTTAATCGAACGTGGCGCAGATGACATAACCGCAATTTGTATTCTTTCGGCTCCCGAAGGAATAAAGGTAATTGAAGATGCCTTTGCTAATTCGGGAGTTCCAATCACACTCGTTACTGGCGCACTGGATGAAAAATTGAATGAACACGGTTACATCGTTCCCGGTTTAGGCGATGCTGGTGACCGTCTTTATGGTGTTGTTTAAATGGCATCAACCTCACCTGGATACGGAATAACGATTCGTGTCGAAGGTGCACCAGAGCTCCAACCGGTTGCTCTTATTACATCAACGATTACTGGCGCTGGCGCAGCGATTACTGCGCTGGATGTTGTTGAATCGCTCTTAGAAAAAGTTGTAATTGACGTAACTTGCGACACGATCGATGCTGAACATGCGCAAGAAATTACAAATGCGCTGACCGCACATGCCGGACTTACTGTTCGCAAAGTAAGTGATCGCACATTCTTATTGCACTTGGGTGGAAAGTTAGAAGTTCAGTCGAAAGTACCTTTAAAGACGCGTGATGACCTATCCCGTGCCTACACACCCGGAGTAGCTCGTATTTGTCAGGCAATTGTTGAAGATCCTTCTGATGTGCGTCGCCTAACCATGAAGCGCAATACCGTTGCAGTTGTTACAGATGGTTCTGCAGTACTTGGATTAGGAAATATCGGACCGTCTGCAGCGCTTCCTGTGATGGAAGGAAAGGCTGCCTTATTTAAGAGATTTGCCGATGTCGATGCTTGGCCGGTTTGTTTAGATACTCAAGATGTAGATGAAATCGTTCGAACCGTCCAGTTAATTGCTCCTGTTTATGGCGGAATTAACTTAGAAGATATTTCTGCGCCACGTTGCTTTGAAATCGAAGAGCGTTTACGTGACTTATTAGATATTCCGGTCTTCCATGACGATCAACATGGCACAGCCATAGTTGTTCTGGCGGCGTTGACTAACTCACTCAAATTGGTGAATAAAAAATTAGGCGAAATAACCATCGTTATGAGTGGTGCCGGCGCTGCCGGAACTGCAATTGCGCGACTCTTAACTAAGAGCGGTGCACAAAAGATTGTGGCATTCGATATCGATGGATGCGTCACTCCTGGCTTTACCGGAAATATTTCAGATGCCATGAAGGGTGCTGACGTATTTATCGGCGTAAGTGCTCCTAATGTATTAACTGAAAACGATGTGGCATCCATGGCAAAGGGATCGATCGTCTTTGCATTAGCCAATCCAGATCCAGAGATTGATCCAGTGATTGCTCGTAAATATGCAACGGTCGTAGCCACGGGTCGCAGCGATCAACCAAATCAAATCAATAACGTTCTTGCCTTCCCAGGAATCTTCCGAGGGCTGCTAGATGCAAATGCTCATAAAATCACTGATGAACTTTTGATCGCTGCTGCTGAAGCAATCGCATCTTGCGTCTCTTCTTCACAGCTAAACGCCTCATTTATCGTCCCCAGCGTCTTTGACGCTCAAGTGGTACAAAAAGTTGCAGCGGCAGTTAAAAAGAGTATCTAAATGGAGTTAGCCGCATCATTTGATGCTCAATTATCTTCGCTTGCCCCATTTATTTTTTATCTTGTCGTTGCTGCCGTGGTCTTCATTGAAACTGGGATTTTATTTGGATTCTTTTTACCTGGGGATTCGATCTTATTTAGCGCCGGCTTAGTTGCAGCTGCTCATGGTGATATAAATATCGTAATCTTGGTAACAGCAATTTTTCTTGCTGCATTCTTTGGGGATCAAGTTGGATTTGTTATTGGAAGGGTTGTTGGACGCCCATATTTGGATAAAAAACAATCCCTGCGTATGCAACGCATGATTGCAAATGCTGAAGACTTTTATGAAAAAACTGGCTGGTGGGCAGTTGTCGCCGCTCGTTTCTTTCCGTGGATTCGCACCTTTGTTCCGCCGATTGCAGGCGCAGCTAAAATGAATTACTACAGGTTTTTATCAGCCAACGCTTTGGGTGCTTTGCTTTGGGGCGTTGGAATCACACTCGCTGGATTTTATGCAGCAACTTTACCTTGGGTTAAGAGTTCGTCTTACGCAATCGCGACTTTCTTTATTACCGCTTCGCTAATTTCAGCTTTGGTAAATTACCGACGCCGCCCACGACAACCCCGAGATAAGTCATAACGATTCCTGTTACTAAATAAGCACTTACTTGAACTCCATCGGTCGGTGAATAAAGATCAATCAATAGTGAGCCCACAAGTTGTCCACCAACGCTAATTAACGTAAATGTAAGTACCCCAAGGTGTTGCACAATCGTTGAAGTGAAAGCAATGTAGATAACTCCGATTACTCCTCCGGTGTATATCCACCAAGGTCCTGCTGGCAGAGCAACAACGTCCGCGCGATTTATCAACATTCCGATTGCCAGAAAAATGACTAGGAATGTTGTTCCCATGATGAAATTAAGAAGTGAGGTTGCAAAACTCTGGTTGGTGCTCTCATTAATTCGACCATTTAGAGCTCGTTGCACGCCAACAATCGCACCTGCAACACATCCAAAGAGAACGGCCCAGAGAGATAAGTTTTTCGCGTCGATTCGATCTAAAACAGAGACCAGAACAGCTAAAACTGTCACGCCGGCTGCGGTAACTCGCTTAGCAGTGATCTGCTTCTTGCCACCACCGGTCAGCCCAATTCGATCAACAATTAGTGATGTAGCTGTTTGGCCAGCAATTGATGCGACTGAGTAAATTGCCACACCAATCACAGGAACGATCTGTGTTTGTACCGCGACAAAACTTCCACCCAACATCCCGGCAAAGAGCGTCCAAACTGGAATCTCTTTCGCTGAAACGGCGGCGCGTAAGTTCTTCATTCCCATTTTTATTGCAGGGTTAAATGCAGAAATCGTTGCGATGATTAATAGCCCTGACCCAAATGAAACAAGAGCGGCTTCTATCGGGTTGCCGATGCGATGTGAGAGCTCACCATTTGCACGCGCCTGCAAGGCGATCATCAAACCCGAAATTGCGGCGAGAAAATCTAATTTCTTATTGCTTTTATGCATTAAGAATGTGTGCCTTGGAATTCACGCTTATCAGCGATCCAATCCATAACGGCAAATAACACACCTGAGACAACAAAAGTTAGGTGAATTACGATTCGCCACTTCGTTCCGCCACCTACATGGTCTTGCCCAGATAATTCAATAAAGTCTTTTAAGAGTTCGATCACTGAAATCGCCACGAGTGAACCAATCAATTTAATTTTAAGACCACTGAAATCAATTGTTCCCATCCAGTGTGGACGATCTGACGAATTCTGAGCAATATCAATTCTAGAAATAAAGTTTTCGTAGCCGGCGAAGATAACCATCAGAATCAAATTGGCTAATAAAGTTAAATCAAGCAAGGCAAGCAAATCCAAGGTGAATGTATGCGCATCGACATCGCCCATATGCTGAGCTAATTTGATGAAATCAAGAGCAAATCTGTAGGCCAATAGCGCTAAAGCACCAACTAATCCGAGATATAAAGGAGTTAGTAGCCAACGTGACCTAAAGAGAATTACTTCAATTGCATGAACCAAATTTTTCATAATTTAATTTTAACTCATGGCTCGAGTTGAAGTGTTACTTCTAGCCATTCTTCTTCGCGTGTGTTTAGTTCAAAACGTTGAGATTCTAACTCTTCACTAACCTTTAGCAGGGCCTCGGAATCAAATGCGGATTCGCTCTGTAGCGTTTCTAGTTCACTAATTCGGTTTTTTGCCTTCTCAATCTGTCGCTCGAGCCGAGCTAAATCCTTCTTGAGTTGGCGCTGTTCTGCTGCTGAGGAAGCGCTCTTAGTTTTTGCATCTGGGTTTGGTCGCGCAATTGATGCGGTGCGCTGTTCCAGATATTGGTCAACACCACGAGGTAAATCTCTTAAAGATTTATCTCCTAACAGCCCAACAAATCGATCACAAACTCGCTCCAGGAAATATCTATCGTGCGAAATAACAATCAATGTTCCGCCGAAGCTATCCAGCAAATCTTCCAATTCAGTAAGCGTTTCAATATCGAAATCATTAGTTGGCTCATCCAGCAATAAGACGTTCGGGGAATCCATCAACAAACGGGTTAGTTGTAATCTGCGTTTCTCGCCGCCGGATAAATCACCTACCGGTGTCCATTGCGAATCTTTATCAAAGCCCAGGCGCTCACAAAGTTGTGATGCCGAAAGTGATTTCCCATTGCCGAGTTCGATATGAGCTGCAACCTTTTCGACTGCTTCCAATACTCGCCACGTTGGATTTAACTCATCAAGGTGCTGAGTCAAAAATGCTGCTTTTACGGTTATGCCGGTTGTAAATTTTCCTGCAAATGGTTGCAGTTCACCAGCCAAGGTGCGCATAAGCGTTGTCTTTCCGGATCCATTTATTCCGACGATCCCGATGCGATCACCTGGTCCGACATTCCAGTACAAATCATCGATCAACTCTTTGTCGCCAGCACGTATCTGTAAATGATGCGCTTCGTAAACGGTGTTGCCTAAACGATTGCGGGCAAATTTTAACAACTCGCCTTGATCGCGTGGTGCTGGCTCTTCTGCGATCAATACATTGGCGGCATCTACCCGAAATTTTGGTTTTGTAGTTCTAGCCGGTGCTCCTCTGCGCAACCAGGCAAGTTCTTTGCGAATTAGATTATTACGTCTGGCATCCATCGCACTTGCCTGACGAGCACGTTCTGCCTTGGCTAATACAAATGCCGAATATCCACCGTCGTACTCTTCAACTTTACCTTCGACTACTTCCCATGTGCGATCAGTAACGGCATCGAGAAACCAGCGATCGTGGGTGATAACTAAAACCGCCAGATTTTTCCGGCTATTTAAATGGTTAGCTAGCCAGGCCACTCCCTCAACATCTAAGTGGTTAGTTGGCTCATCTAGCAAAATTAAATCAAGCTCGTCGATCAATAATTTAGCCAAACCAACTCTGCGTTTTTCACCACCGGATAAAGTTGCAAACTTTCTTTCAAATAAGTGATCATCAAATCCACCAAAGAGTCCGGTGAATACTTCTCTAATTCTAGAATCACTCGCCCATTCATGTTTTGCTCGATCTCCAATAACAACATCACCTACAGTTGAATGTGGATCAGCTTTATCTACTTGCGAAAGTAATCCAATCTTGACGGAATTTGCCTTGGTAACTCTGCCTGCATCTGGGCTTTCAACAGCTGCAATTATTTTCATAAGCGTGCTTTTGCCAGAACCGTTGCGCCCAACAATTCCAATCCGATCGCCCTCGGATACTCCAAGCGAAACTCTTTCAAGCAGCGCTCTAATATCAAAGGCCTTGCTGACCTCTTCGATATTTACAAGATTGCGCGCCACGATGGGAGAGCGTACCTTTCAACTATGAAAGCCACTGACCGTCAATTTGCACTTGATCTAGATGCCCGCGATCCATTGGCCCGCTTCCGTTCACAATTTGTTATCAGCGACACAAATATCTGCTATCTCGATGGCAATTCCTTGGGACGACTGCCGCTTTCAACGATCGATGCCGTGAATAACTTTATGAAAGATGAATGGGGACCTGAGGTAGTAACCGGATGGGGTCACTGGGTAGATGAAGCGCAGCCAACCGGCGATTTAATTGGACGCGCAACTCTTGGCGCAGCAGCGGGTCAAGTCCTTGCCTGCGATACAACTTCAGTTAATTTCTATCAATTAGCACTCGCTGCAATTCATGCCCGTCCTGGACGCAAAACCATAATCACTGATGCAGCAAATTTCCCAACAGATCGATACATCCTGGATGGAATTGCAAAGCAATTTGGGTTGAAGTTAATAATCATTGATAACGAATCTGCGGGTTCTGCAGAAAATGAGCGGATTACTCCAGAAATTCTTGCGCCTTACTTAAATGAAGATGTTGCACTTGTTACTTTAGAAGTTATTCAATATCGCTCTGGCGCACGTAATGATATTAAGTCCTTAACAGATTTAGCTCGCAAGCATGGCGCATTTATGTTGTGGGATGCCAGCCATGCAGTTGGTGCGATCGAAATGGATTTTGATAAAAATGGCGTTGATATCGCCGTCGGATGTACTTATAAATATGGAAACTCTGGTCCAGGCGCACCTGCTTGGCTGTATGTAAATAAAAAGGTACAGGCGGAGTTGCAAGTTCCAATTCAAGGTTGGTTTTCCCAGGGCGATCAATTTGCAATGGGAGCTGACTATGAAAAAGCGAAAGGAATACGTGGATTCCAAATTGCTAGTCCGTCTCTGATTGGATTGCGTTGCATCAAGAGCGCATTTACGATGATTGAAGAAGCCGGCATCGGTGCGATTTCAGAAAAAGCTGCAATCGGAACTGAAATGATGATTCAGCTCTACGATGCATGGTTGGCAGAACTTGGATTTACTTTATTAACATCAAGAAACCCCCAAGAGCGCGGTGGACATATTTCAATTGGACATCCTGACGCGGCACGAATCTGTGTAGCGCTAAGAGAATTTGCTGATGTAATTCCGGACTATCGCACGCCAAATTCAATACGTTTGGCTATTGCGCCTCTTCCAACATCTTATGTAGAAATTTGGGATGGTTTTGCTCGTATTCGCGACTTAGTTGCTTCTCGACAATACGAGAAGATTGAAAAAACAGATTCGAGAGTCACATGAGCGATGCAGAGTTTGATTCTGCGCTTACCTACACATCTTATTTAGCCATCGATAAGTTACTTGAATTACAAAATCCACTATCTGAAGGCCCAGAACATGATGAAATGCTATTTATTATCATCCACCAGAGTTATGAACTCTGGTTTAAGCAATTAATTCACGAATTTAACGCAGCCGGCAAAGCCCTTGAATCAGGTGATACCCACCGCTCGCTCGCAATTCTGGGACGAATTCGCACCATTCTTAAGGTCTGCGTTACTCAAGTAGATATTTTAGAGACGATGACGCCGCTACAATTTAACGCCTTCCGCGGATACCTCTCTTCATCAAGTGGTTTCCAATCAGCGCAATTTAGAAAAGTTGAGGCGCTCCTGGGCCGTCGAGATTCAAAGATGGCATCACACCTGCCTTTGGAAGTTCAGGCAGAGATTAAAGAGATTTCTTCGCGCAATTCGATTTGGGATTCAACGCTGGCCTACCTTGCAAAACGCGGTCATAAGATCCCGGATGAGATTTTGAACCGAGATAAATCAACCCATTATCAATCTGATCCGAGGGTTATCAGCGCATTGCTAGAGGTGCATCGCAGTGATCCTGAATCTGCAATGGTCTGCGAACGTTTGATGGATATCGACGAAGGGCTACAGGAGTGGCGTTACCGTCATGTAAAGATGGTTGAGCGAACCATTGGACAGAAAGTAGGAACGGGCGGTTCGGATGGAGTTAAATACTTAGCAAGTACCTTATTTAATCCAGTCTTTAAAGATCTTTGGGATATCCGTTCGCAGTTTTAAATCTTTCCTGTCGAATACAAATATAAAATTACAATAATTGATAACACGGCTGCAATCGCAATGAGTGAAAACTGTGCCCACTTTGGCATTCCTACTTTATCTGCAGCTTTCTGCGCATAACTGCGTGTGTGAACCATGACTCGCGCTGCCCATGCAAATTCTGACGCTAAAATTCCAAGTCCGGCAATCACAATTAAAATTCCGGGACCAGGACCCACTAAAGCAATCGCACCTAAAACAGTTACAGTTCCGCCGACTAATCCAATAATCACTCGCCAGAAAAAACGCCCGGCTTTTGTCTTTTTTATCCAGGTTCTAATTTTCATTTTTATTTTCCATAAGTTCCATAATTAGGACCAGTTTATGAGACACGCCCGAACTTTTCGCATAAAAAGGGGTGGGGGTTGCAACTTTTTTTGACTTCGGAGATACTTATCTGACATTCGAAAGAATGAAAATGATGGGGAGAGTACTTCTCAAACGAGTTTCTAAATCAGAAACCTTTGCCGTACAGCTTTAAAATGATTACACAATCGCATCACGCGGAAACTTTTAGATCAGTACCAGCAACATCCACGCCAATATCGCCTGAAAAGGTAGCCGCTTTACTGGCCTCAGAATGGCAACTATTTACTAAGAACACCAAGGGATCAGCAACCGAGAGCGAACGCTCGATGAAGTCGCTCCCACTTGGCGTCACCTCCAGCTTCCAGCACTGGGACCCGTACCCAATCTCGATCGTCTCCGCCAAGGGCGCGTGGATGACAGATGTGGATGGTCGCGAGTTGCTCGATCTATCCATGGGATTCGGCGCAATGCTCGCCGGACATTTGAACCCAGTTGTTGTTCAAGAGGCCAAAGCAGCACTTGATACAGGAATGCTCTTTGTGACTCCATCACCAATCTCAACTGACGCTGCAGAGCGAATTTGTCGCCGCTTCGGTATCGATCAGGTGCGTTTCACAAACTCTGGTACCGAATCAACTATGTATGCAGTTCGTGTTGCACGATCTGCCAGTGGCAAGAGCGATATCGTCAAGATTGAAGGCGGATATCACGGAAGCTACGATCCTTTTGTTGTTTCTGCCAAGCCAAAAGTTGAGGCTGCTGGAGATGAAGATTTCCCAACACCTGTCACGGATTCAAATTTGGTAACCGGAAATGTTTTTGTAGTTCCATACAACAACGCTGATTCACTAGAAGCGATCTTTAAAAAGCATTCATCGACAATCGCTTGCTTTATTGTTGAACCAGTACTTGAAAACATTGGAATCGTTCTTCCCGATGCTGGTTATCTAGAACGAGTTCGCGAACTATGTGATCAATACGGAATCATCTTGATCTTTGATGAAGTTAAGACTGGCCTTACCGCCGGACATCAAGGCGCTGCACAAAGACTCCGCGTACTTCCTGATTTAATTACACTGGCTAAATCAATTGGTGGCGGTTTAACGCTGGCAGCATTTGGTGGCAAGCAGAAATATATGGATTATGTAACAAGCGGAAAAATGGCCCACTTCGGTACATTTAACGGAAATCCATTAGCAATGGCTGGTATTCGCGCAGTAGATAATATTTGTACTGCAGAAACTTTGGCTGCTGCAGAAGCGCTAAATCAGCAAGCGTTAGAACGAATCTCTGAAATCATTGATGAGTACCAACTTCCAGCTCACACCGTTGGATTCGGAGTAAAAGGCTGTATTACTTGGTCGACAACGCCTGTTCGCAACTACCGCGATTACAAAGCAACTGACTTTGCTGTCGCTGAACTATCTTGGCTATGGTCGTTAAACCGCGGAATCATTACGCCTCCGGGGCTAGATGAACAATGGCTAATTAGCTTGGCTCATGGACAGAAAGAGATCGACATCTTGGTCGAAGATTTCCGTTCACTTGCTGCTGCACTTCGCAGTTAATCAATAGCGACAACGAAATCGGCGCGGTTACGTCCGCGTTCGATTAGTTGTGCGTTGGCTTCGTCTGTGCCCTTCGCCCATGCCTTTGCTGCTTCTGGCGATTTCCCATAAGAAATATGTCGTTGAATTAGCCTTGCGATTCGCTTATCGTCATCAACATCGACCATCCAGCTTTCATCAAGTAAATCATTGACGACTTCCCAGCCACCGCCATCGTGGAGCAAATAATTGCCTTCAATAATTACCACTTTTGTGGCAGATGTGACAACGCCTTGCGCGGAAATTGATTCTTCTATCGCACGATCAAATATTGGGTAGTAAATACTCTGTGTCTGTTCTGAACGGATCCGCTTGATAAGCGAGATAAAACCGGCAACATCAAAGGTGTCTGGTGCGCCTTTACGATCTGCGCGCTTTAAATCTTTAAGTACTTTATTACTTAAGTGGTATCCATCCATCGGCACCACTGTTACAAATTCTTTCGGCAGCTTGGTCATTAAAAACCTAGATAGCGTGGACTTGCCTGCTCCTGGCTTACCGATAATTCCAATTAAGACACGTTCGGTGGATTTATCTAGGTGCTCCTGAATTCGAGCAAGCGCCGCCTCTTGGTTGGCTAATTGTTCAGGCATTTTTCAAGTTTAGCGCTTGTGCGAAGGCGATTACTAGGGAATTATAAATTCATGATTAAAAATGGAATTATCAACGGCGACCTAGCTTCCCTGTTGGCGAGATTTCGCCACGTAAATACGATCGCAATTGTCGATGGCCCCTTTCCTACATATCCCAACGTTGAAACAATTGATTTGGCGCTGGTCATGGGAACCCCAACTGTTTGCCAGGTACTTGATGCGATATTGCCGCACCTCGATTTAACTGGGATGTATTTGGCGGCCGAATTTGAAGCCAAAGTTGATGCAAATACAGTTGCTGAATATAAGAAACACCACGGTGGTTTGAAGACAACTGTGATTCCTCATGAGGATTTCAAAGTAAAGGTTGGCCAAACGCTGGGAATAATTCACACCGGCGATGCTGTGCCATACAGCAGCGTTATTTTACGATCAGGCTGAAATCAATCTCGTTGATTTTAGGATAAGAAGATTGCGCACCTTTGCGCATTACGCTCTTAGTCGCACAATCAATTCCAAATTGCACAGCGCTTTCTTCGCTTGCACCTGATGCAATAGCCGCTGCAAATGCACCGATAAAGCAATCACCGGCACCAGTAGTGTCAGTTGCACTAACTTTCTTAGCGGCAAATCTCTTAACTTTGCCGTCTGTGGTGACCAGAGCAGCGCCTTCGCTTCCGAGCGTGACAATAGTTCTACCTTTGCCGCGCAACGATGCGATTATTTCATCGGTATCTGGAGCGCGATGAGCTTTATCTAGTTCAGCAAATTCGATCTCATTCGGGATCAACCAGTCAGTTAAATCCAATAAATCATCGGTAAGTGGTTGATACGGCGCAGGATTTAATATTGTCGTGATTCCAAGCTCTTGAGCAGTGCGGAAAGCAGCCAGAGTCACTTCCTGTGGAATCTCACATTGCGCAATTAAGACGCTGACATTCTGCAGCTTATTTACTTCATCTACTGCATCCTGTGGAGTTAATTTAAAGTTTGCACCAGGAACAATTGATATCCGATTCTGTCCTTGACCATCTACCCAAATATGCGCCACACCCGTGTGGGTATCAAGGCGTAACACTGATGAGGTATCCATCTGACAATCTTTAAAGTTCTGCAAACTTTCATCGCCAAAGCCATCGTTTCCAATACCGGTAATCATCGTTACTTTTGCTCCCGTACGGGCGGCCATAACCGCTTGGTTGGCGCCTTTTCCACCGAAACCAGTTGTAAAACTCTCACCAAATCTAGTCTCTCCGGCGGCGGGCAAGATGTCGGCATAGACCGTTAGATCCATCATCGTGCTGCCGATCACGGCAATCTTTGTATCAGCAAAACTTTTCATATTTAGATTGCGATTTCTGCATGAGTCTCGTGCGATTTCATCGCTGCCGCGAATGTTTTGTGCGAATTAATCACTTCTTCTACTGATGCGCATGCAAATCGATCACCTAACTTACCTTCGCGTTCTGCAAAGTATGCCGCCCACATTTGCAACAGAGCATCTGGAAAACCAAATTCAAAGATATGCCCGGTAATTACTGGCCAATTTGAAACGTGACCTGGTTGGATTTCAGACCAAACTTGTTCGCCATTTCTTAACGAGAAAGTGTGATAAACCGCAGGGTTCTTGGTACTAAATCGAACACCGCCAGTCATGCCTATTGCAGTAAAGAAAAAGGTATTGCTCTCACCCGGTGCAATACGTTTCATCTCCCAAAACATTGGGAATTCACGATCGGTGCCCTCGCTCTTTGCACGCATTGCAAGAACTGCGTTATCAAAAGTATCGCAAGGAACTTGTTCACCGTTAGCGCCTTCACGGTGAGTGACGATGTCATCTAATATTGCAAATACTTTCGTCGGCTTATATCCCAGACGCAAAGGGATATGTGCGGCATGCATTCCTAAATCACCAAGCACACCGATTTCACCACAGAATTTACGTTGACGTTTCCAGTTGATCTTCTTTTTGCGGTCAATATCCGATGAGTGCAAAAGTCCTGAACGCACTTCAACTAACTCCCCTAAATTTCCAGAGCGCGCTTCGCGAATCGCAGCTTGTGCACCCGGAAAGAAAGGTAGTTCGCTAGATACACGTACAAAGTTTGATTTTCCGGCCAAAGCTGCTGAGATCTTTTCGGCTGCGGCGAGATCGATTCCGAACGGCTTTTCTCCTAAGAAATCTTTACCCGCATTAATAGTTGCGATGTAGATCTCTTCATGAAGATTGTGCGGAACAGCAATGTAAACAACGTCTACGTTTGGGCTAGCCAGTAGCTCTTTGTAATCGCTATAAGACTCTACAACACCGGCGTTGGTGAAAAAATCTCTTACTGATTCTGAAGTATCAGCAATTGCGGTGATGACTGGACGGATTGGATGTTCAATTAGCGCGTCCCAGCGTCCAACCAAAGCCAGTAACTCACGGCCCATGAGGCCGCCGCCGATAATTCCAACTTTAACTAACTTTTGCGCAGACATTTCAAGCGTTAACAATCTTTAGCGCATCAACGGCAGAAGTTCCTTTATGCAACATAGCCATGAGGGCTTGCGTCATCTTCGCTGGTTTTGGATGGGCGATGATATTTCGTCCATAAACAATTCCCGCTGCTCCTTGCTTCAATACTTCTGCTGTGCGATTTAAAAGCTCTTCATCAGATACACGTCCACCACCGCGAACTAGAACGGGGACTGAACCAGCAGTCTGAATAACATGATGGTAATCAGATGCAATATCCGTCGGGTCTGCCTTGATTACATCTGCGCCAAGTTCGATCGCTTGTCGTACTAAAGGAACCACTTTTTCAAGTTCACCGTCAGATGTATATCCACCAGTTGACGCATCTTTCATGACAAGCGGCTCAACCATGAGCGGCATTCCGTAATGTTCGCATTGCGCTTTTAGCGTCATGATGTTTCGAATACAAGCATCACGAAGCTCGGGGCGGCCTGGCAAATCGAGCAGGTTTACTACGACGATTGCGGCATCAAGACGTACTGCCTGCAAAACTGGTTCTTCTAGCAAAATACTAAATAGGTGATCTGGAATTACTTTGCCATACACATTGGCTACATCTGTGCGCATGACAAGTGCTGGCTTGTGTGGATTTGGATTGTTCTGCAGCAACTTGGCTTGACCAAGAGTTAACTGAATCGCATCGGGCGCGGCTTCTATCAAAGTGTTAACCGCAGCTTGCATATCCTCAATTCCTGCAAGGAAAGTGCCTTCGCCAAAGAAGCCGTGGTCAACTGCAATATCGAAGCAGCGACCGTTATTAAATAAGCGCTTTAGGCGAATTGATACGTCAGACATTTAAGTAACTCCATTTTCACTGGTCAATTTGTTAACCCTACAAGTAGTCTAGAACCATGTCACAGAGTTCAACTACCCCCGCCAAACTTCC
>WLQO01000090.1 GCA_009698295.1 Actinomycetota bacterium
CGGTAAATGAATCACTTGGGCAAGCTCCAGAAAATATTAATTCGGCACCATACGGATCTGGTTGGCTCGCTGAAATCGAGGTTGCCGCAACACCAAGTGGCTTACTCTCGCCAGAGCAGTACCGTCAAATTACCGCGTAAAAATCTCGCGCTTTTCCACCGAATCTCATCTCTTTTTCCGCTTGATTTCTTACCGCTCTCACCCTAATGTCAGCCTCAGGTAGAAGTTGAACCTGTCCGAGGATTGAAGCGAAAGGAGGCTCGCTATGGAGAATGTGTCAGAAAACAGCGAGCTAACTAGCACTCTACATCTCGGGCTGAGGTCGGTAGTTGATGCATCCCCCGAGAGCGCGCTGAGCGCACTCTTGTCATCGCTTTCCGATCTAGATAAATCAGCGATCGAATCGGTTTTAAATGGTGGACCGGATAAAGCAATGGTTGTTGTCCAGCGCGGTTCCACCAAAGGATCACGTTATTTGATTGCCAATGAGAGTTCTTCGATTGGACGTTCACCTGAGAGTGAGATCTTTCTCGATGATGTAACCGTATCTCGCACTCATGCAGTTATCGAACGTACTGGTTCAGGTTTTGCACTCACTGATCTAGGAAGCCTTAACGGAACCTATATCAATAACGAGTCGCTAAAGACGGTTCAACTTAAATGCGGTGACGAGATTCAGATCGGCAAGTTTCATCTAATTTTTATAACAGCTGTAAACAAATAATTTCTAACTAGGGGAGTACTAAATGAGCGTTCCAGCCCGCGCGTATTTGAGCATCGGTGAAGTCCTTACTAAGTTGCGAGGAGATTTTTCAGATATAACAATTTCTAAGATCCGCTTCTTAGAGTCAGAAGGCTTAATTGAGCCGCAACGTACTCCATCTGGATATCGCAAATTTACTGCTGCAGACCTTGACCGCCTTCGCTATGTCTTATTGCTGCAACGCGATCAGTATCTTCCCTTGCGCGTTATCAAAGAGAATCTGGAAGCACTTGACCGCGGTCTAGAACCAGCAGCAAATGGAGGAGTAGCAACTCCTCGCCCTGCTCTTGCAACTATCGATGGCGAATCCTCTCCAGAATCTTTTGGTTCAACTTCTGATCTTCGCCTATCTCGTGAAGAGCTTCTTAAGGCCAGTGGATTGAAGGATGCCCAGTTGGTAGAACTCGAATCGTTTGGTTTTGTCGCACTTCGCGGCCGTCATTACGATAACGATGCCTTGGCAGTTGCAACAGCAGTTGCAGAGATGGCCAGCTTCGGAATAGAAGCTCGCCACCTTCGCTCATTTAAATCAGCGGCAGATCGCGAGATTGGATTGATCGAACAAGTTATTACCCCGATCAACCGTCAGAAGAGCGCAGATTCCAAAGCTCGCGCCGAAGAGGTTCAGAAGCAGATCGCATCGCTCTCGGTTCGCTTGCATGCATCGCTGGTACGCGCCGGTTTAAACCGTCCTCGCTAATTAATACTTTCAAGAAATCAGGCTCCGCAAGATGATGGTAAACATGGAGGTCGTCGGCGTTCGAATCGAGATGCCGTCTAACCAACCGATCGTCTTGCTCAAGGAAGTAGATGGTTCACGCTTCCTGCCGATCTGGGTTGGTGCTGTTGAAGCGACCGCGATCGCTTTCGCACAGCAGGGGATGGTGGCGCAACGTCCGCTGACCCACGATCTGATTGCAAATATCCTTGAAGTCGCCGATCTGACGATGACGGCGGTGCAGATCGTCCAACTCAAAGATGGAATCTTCTACGCCGAAATTCAAATCCGCACCGAAGCCGGTACCGTTTTAAAGATCAGCGCACGTCCATCTGATGCGATAGCGGTTGCACTTCGAACCAAGACCAATATCCTCGCCGATTCAGATCTCTTAGATCAGGTAGGAATCGATATTCCAGAACGTTTGATCGCAGACGGGGATGAGGGTTCTGGCTTGCCTGGCGCTGCTGGATCGGATATCGAGTTAGAGCGTTTCCGCGAATTCTTGGATCAGATCAATCCCGAAGACTTTGCCGGGTAGGAGCGCAAAAGTCTCACTCTCTACTTGAGGTTTGCCCCGTGTCGGTCGTTGTTCCAAGCCCTATCTCCTCGTAGCCTTAAGACATTGGAAGACCCCATCCACGAATTCCCCAAGAGAATCGAGCAAACGTGACCTCCCCAGTTGCGCCAGATCAACAGAATGAAATCGGTTATCGCGGAGCGACTGCATGTGCTGCCGCAGGTATTTCATATCGCCAATTAGATTATTGGGCGAGAACTGGTCTGCTTGAACCAAGTGTTCGCACTGCAAGTGGTTCTGGCACTGCGCGCTTGTATGGCTTCCGCGATATTTTGGTATTGAAGATAGTTAAGCGCTTGCTCGATGCGGGAATTTCGCTACAGAATATTAGAACTGCTGTTACACATTTGCGCAGCCGTGGAGTTACAGAGTTAGAGAGCATCACCTTGATGAGCGATGGCGCATCAATTTATGAATGTGCCAGCGCAGATGAGATTGTTGATTTACTTCAAGGCGGTCAGGGCGTCTTCGGTATCGCCGTGGGTAAAGTTTGGCATGAGGTTGAGGGTTCATTAGCAACGCTACAAGGCGAGATTAATGGCGAAATCGTTCATGCAGCCGGTGGCGAAAGTAACGATGAGCTTTCACTACGTCGCAAGGCTAAAGGCGCGTAATACATCTATTCTTCCCCTACATAACTAACTGGGGGAGCGGTAAATGAGTTACGAGGGCGAAGATTTTGTTGGCCGCCATATTGGCCCATCTTCGTCAGATGAAGATCAGATGCTCCAAGTTCTGGGGTACAGCGATATAAAAGTCTTTATCAAAGATGTTGTTCCTGAAAATATTCAAATCGCTAAACAGTTGTCACAGGTTTTAGATTCCGCAAAGAGTGAAGTTGCAGTAATCGCTGAGCTCCACGAAATCGCTGCAAAAAATCAAGTATTCACATCATTTATCGGCAGCGGGTATTACGGCACCATAACTCCGCCAGTGATCAAGCGAAATGTTTTGGAAAATCCTGCTTGGTACACGGCATATACGCCATACCAACCTGAAATTTCGCAAGGACGGCTGGAAGCTCTCTTCGCATTTCAAACTGTCGTTTGCGATATGACAGCGCTCTCTCTTTCAAATGCATCAATGCTCGATGAAGGTACCGCCGCCGCAGAGGCTATGACTCTGGCACGTCGCACCTCAAAGACCAGTGATAACGCAGTTTTCCTAATTGAAGAGCACTTACATCCCCAGACTAAAGCGGTTGTGATGACTCGCGCCAAGCCATTAGGAATTAGAGTTATAGAAGTCGATGCCGGCCATGTTGCGCGCGATGGTTTCAGTGAAGAATTTTTTGGCTTGCTAGTGCAATATCCAGATACAACAGGTGAAATTTGCGATTACTCAAAAGTTACGGAGTATGCACACTCCAAGGGCGCACTTGTAATTGCGGCTACGGATTTATTAGCGCTTACGTTATTAAAAGCACCGGGGGAGTGGGGCGCAGATATCGCAGTTGGTTCTGCACAACGTTTTGGCGTTCCAATGGGATTTGGTGGACCACATGCTGGTTTCATGGCAGTACGTGCAGGATTGGAAAGATCTTTACCGGGACGTCTAGTTGGTCAGAGCGTTGACGCACATGGCAATCCCGCTTTTCGTTTAGCGCTACAAACTCGTGAACAACATATCCGTCGCGATAAAGCGACGAGCAATATCTGCACCGCACAAGTTCTTCTAGCAAATATGAGCGCCTTTTATGCGATGTGGCATGGTCCCGATGGGCTTCGCGCAATTGCAGAACGAGTGCATGGGTATGCATCTCGTTTACAGAGCGCCGCCAATTCACGCAATCAGAACGTTTTCGATACGGTAACGATTGATGTCGCTGATGCCGACGCTATCCATCGCGCGGCAGCTGCCAAGAAGATTAACTTCGGTAAAGTTTCTTCAACACAAATACGCATCGCCTTAGATGAAACGACAACCGATAGCACCTTTGCAGAAGTACTCAATTTGCTGGGTCTCTCAGATGCCCAAGCGAAGCCAATCGATTCGCAATTCGCGCGCCAATCGAATTATCTTTCACATCCGGTTTTCAATACCTATAAATCAGAGACTGCGATGATGCGTTACTTGCGCACATTGGCCGATCGTGATTTAGCACTTGATCGCACCATGATTCCGCTTGGATCTTGCACAATGAAGTTAAATGCCGCCACTGAAATGGAAGCGGTCACTTGGCCGGAGTTCTCTTCTCTGCATCCTTTTGCTCCAGCCGAGCAAACAGCAGGCTCACGATTATTGATCGAACAGTTATCGAAATGGCTCGTTGAAATCACGGGCTATGACGCAGTTTCGCTTCAGCCGA
The DNA here is from genome assembly GCA_009698295.1 of Actinomycetota bacterium. Taxonomy (GTDB): domain Bacteria; phylum Actinomycetota; class Actinomycetes; order Nanopelagicales; family Nanopelagicaceae; genus Planktophila. The sequence goes on from WLQO01000090.1 coordinate 4,370, forward strand.
ATGCGGGGAGTCAAGGAGAATTTGCAGGTTTATTAGCGATCCGTAATTACCACGATTCTCGTGGTGATTCCGCTAGAAATATTTGTTTGATTCCATCAAGTGCCCACGGTACAAATGCAGCCAGCGCAGTTATGGCGGGCATGAAAGTGATTGTGGTCGAATGCGATGAAGAAGGAAATGTCAGTCTCACTGATTTGAAAGCGAAGATCTCCGAAAATGCCCAGAGCTTGGCAGCTTTGATGGTTACTTATCCATCAACACACGGGGTATTTGAATCGGC
>WLQO01000091.1 GCA_009698295.1 Actinomycetota bacterium
GCTACCAAATTGGTAAAAGATGCAGCAGATATGACTTCTCCCCGCCGCGATGCAAATGGATGGGCGATTACGGCAACGCCGCCCGCCTTTCTGATCTGGGTAATTGCATCTTCTGGAGTCGGCGCAGCGTGAGTTACATAATATTTAGAGCCATTATGAAGTAGATCCACGAATGCTTCATCGCGAGATGCAATTACCTTGTTATTGACTAAGGCATCGGCTAAATGTGGGCGTCCCACTGTTGCTCCCGGTGGAGTTGCGGCAATTACATCTTCCATAGTTATTGCGATTCCATCGGCAGCTAAGAGTTCAATCATCTTGCGCATGCGCGGGATTCGGGTATCTCGAGAATCAGAAAGCATTGCTTGTAGATTGCGATCTTCGCCATCAAAGAGCAGCCCCAAGATATGAACGCTTATACCCTCCAAAGTTAAGGTAGAAATTTCTGCACCGAGCACGAGCGACATAGGTTGGCGCAGCGCTGCAATAGCTTCGCTCCAACCTGAAGTGCTGTCGTGATCGGTGATCGCCAGAGTTTGAATTCCGGCAGAGAGCGCTTTATTTATCAACTCAGATGGCGAATCTGTTCCATCACTTGCTGTGGTGTGAGTATGTAGATCAATCATATTTACTCTTCGATCATTACTCGGGCTGGCCTGGTGCGCAGAACAACAAGTGCGCATCCAAAGAGAATTAATGCAATTCCTGGAATAACGCCAGCCGGTGGTTTCTGATTCATCCACCAAATTGCCAAAATTGAACTTACTGGAACTTCGAAGAAGACAATAAGGGAAACGACTGCAGGTGAAACGCGTTTCAAAACGGAGTTAAACATCGTGTGGCCAAGAAATTGTGCACCGAAAATTAATCCAAGCAAAATCCACCATTCGCGGGCACTGAAGTGGAGAATTTCATTTCCGGCAATAAGCGCCATAGGCAGAGCAGTAATTGCACAAAAGAAATAACAGATCGATGTGTAAGTAGAAGTTTCTAAAGTTCGCTGGGCACGTGCACCGATCAACATGTACACCGCTGCCAGCGCTGCCGAAATAATTGCAGCTAAATCACCCAAGAATGCGCGTAATGATATTTGTAAATCTACTCCTGAAATTAGTAGTACTCCCCCAAAACTTACAAACATTCCCATCCATGCTCGTGAGGGAATTTCTCCACCAGTTAATTTCACAAATAGCGCAGCAAAGATTGGTTGGAGAGCAACGAGTGCGGTGCCAGCTGCAACTGTTGTCATTCGCATGGCTAAAAAAAATCCATAGAAATGCAGAGCCAAGATAAAACCAGCCAATATTGCCCATTTTGCTCCCGTGCGATCGATTCGATGACGCAGTGCAAATGGCGCAGTCATAAGTGATCCGCCGAGATTTCGCCAGAAGATAAGCGATAAGACGGGCATTGAACTCATCGCAATTAGCGGACCCGATGTACCAATACCGATAATTCCGAGCCCTAAGCGAATTAAATCTGGGCGGGCCGGAATCTGAGTGTGGTTATCTCGAGATAAAGGCTGCGACATAGAAGTAACCGTAGCCGATACCCTTAGGCAATGAAGGGAGGCCAAAAATGAGTGGCAATGTGTTAAATCGAGTATTTATTGCTCGTCTTGCGGGAACAGCAGTCTTTGATCCAAATGGAGATCCAGTTGGCAAGGTGCGCGATGCTGTTGCGACCCTGCGTTCTAATAGCCAACCTGCGCGAATTCTTGGCCTCGTTGTCGAAGTTCCATTGCGCCGTCGCGTCTTCGTTCCAATTACGAGAGTTACTTCGATCGAATCTGGAGCTGTAGTAATTACTGGTCTAGTAAATATGCGCCGCTTTGAATCTCGCGCTGGCGAACTTTTGGTCTTAGGAGATTTACTGGATCGCTCGATTTCATTGGTGGAAAGTGCAGAACCTGTAGTTGTTGAAGATATGGGTATGGAACAGACTCGTACCGGCGATTGGTTTATTAACCGAGTGCACATTATGAGAAAGGGCAGTGGTCTTCGTCGCAAAGGCGCAACTTCGACGGTTGCTTGGGAAGAAGTCACAGGTTTCACTCTGCCCGAACATAACCAAGGTGTGAGCAATTTACTTTCGACTATTAGCAATCTGCGCGCTGCTGACTTAGCCGCAGTGATTCAAGATTTAGCCCCGAAGCGTCGCGTTGAAGTTGCGCGAGCGCTAGATGACGAACGTCTGGCCGATGTATTGCAAGAAATGGATGAAGCAGAACGTGTGGCTTTATTAGCAGAACTAGAAGGCGAACGCGCTGCTGACGTTCTTGGTGAGATGGATCCAGATGATGCCGCCGACTTATTGCGTGAAGTCGGAGAAGAACGGGCGCAAGCGCTGATCGAACTTATGGAGCCAGAAGATGCAGAAGATGTTCTGCGTCTGATGACTTATGAGGATTATTCTGCCGGTGGAATGATGACGACCGAACCGATTGTCATGAGCGCTGATTACTCAGTCGCTGATGCGCTGGCGAGTGTGCGCTCTCGCGAAGTTTCACCTGCGCTGGCATCACAAGTTTTTGTCTGTCGCCAACCGCTTGAAACCCCCACTGGACGCTATATCGGAATGGTTCATTACCAACGTTTATTGCGCGAGCCACCTTCAACCCTTCTTGGTTCAATAGTTGATACCGATACGCAGGGGCTAAATCCCAACGCATCGCTGCATGAGGTTTCGTCATACTTAGCTAGTTATAACTTGTTATCTGTGCCTGTAGTCGATGCCAACGAACGTTTGCTTGGAGCAGTAACAGTCGATGACGTACTCGATCACTTACTGCCAGAAAACTGGCGTTTGGAACACCGTGATTCAACAAGAGGTACTGGACCAAAAGTTGATCTCGAAGATGTTGAATTAGATAAAGCGATGGAAGAGGAGGTGCGCTAATGGCTCGTTCAATTACTACACGCAATAGCGGACTAGATACTCCTCGTGAATCCCGCCGCTCGCTTCGCCCTAATTATGATCCTGAAGTTTTTGGACGTTTATCTGAACGTTTTGCTCGTTTCTTAGGCACGGCGCGATTCCTTGTATACATGACGGTATTCGTGCTCTCTTGGGTACTTTGGAATTCACTCGCACCACGAAATTTACGTTTCGATGACTATCCATTTATATTTTTAACGTTGATTTTGTCATTGCAAGCTTCGTACGCTGCTCCACTAATTTTGCTTGCCCAAAATCGTCAAGCCGATCGTGATCGAATCTCGCTCAATGAAGATCGTGCACAGAACTCTCGCTCCATCGCTGATACTGAGTATTTGACTCGCGAGCTAGCATCTTTCCGAATTTCACTTGGCGAGGTAGCGACGCGCGACTTTATGCGTAATGAGTTAGAAGATTTATTAAAAGAGCTACGTACTAAGCCCGAGTCTGACTCCAAGTAGCGAGCTGCTTCGCACAATTAATTTCTCTGAGATAGCAGATATCGCTTTAGCGCTGGCAGAATCTGGATCGGCTACGACTACTGGCTTGCCATCATCTCCGCCAGTGCGTAGTTGAGTACTAAAGGGAACTTTTCCGAGCAAAGGAACTTCACTTCCAACTAAAGTGGATAAACGAGCAGCAGTTTCTTCGCCGCCACCTGCGCCAAAAAGCGATATCTCTTCAGTGCAATGTGGACATGGGAAAGCCGACATATTTTCAATTACACCGATAACTCTTTGATGAATTTGATGTGCGATACGGCCGGCACGTTCGGCAACCTCGGCCGCTGCGATTTGCGGTGTTGTGACAACTAAAATTTCTGAAGTCGGAATTAACTGCCCCAACGAAATCGCCAAATCTCCAGTACCAGGCGGCAGATCAATTAATAGCAAATCTAGATCTCCCCAGTAAGCATCTGATAGCAGTTGTTCAAGAACTCGATGCAGCAATGGACCGCGATATGCAACAGCATCAGCGCGCTCTGGCTTAAACATCTCCATCGAAACTACTTTTACTCCGTATGACTCAAGTGGAATAAACATCTGATCGATCGCTGTTGGACGTTGTCCCATTAGCCCCATCAAGCGCGGTATGGAGTGTCCATAAACATCAGCGTCTAATATTCCAACGCGCAGCCCGCGTTGGGCAGCCGATATCGCCAAATTTGTTGTCAGCGATGATTTACCTACACCGCCTTTTCCGGATGCAATACCAATAACGCGCGTCAAAGAATCTGGTTGAGCGAATGGAATAAATTTCTCACGTCCACCGCGAAGTAGTTTTTTAACGTTATTGCGTTGTTCTTCGGACATGACTCCAAAGACAATCGACACCTCATCAATATCTGGAACCTGCGTGACTGCAGCAGTGATATCTGTTTTGAGCCGATCTTGCATCGGACAGCCAGAAATCGTTAATAAAATTTTTAACTCAGCGATTGCGCCATTGACTGAAACAGATTCCACCATTCCTAAATCAGGAAGTGGGCGGTGCAGCTCAGGATCGGAAACGGTGGCTAGTGCTTGA
>WLQO01000092.1 GCA_009698295.1 Actinomycetota bacterium
CGATGCTGCGGAGCGCAGCGCAATTTAACTTCTCCACAGGTCGCTTTCTCCTGTCTTTAATTTGTCAGACCAGGTTGTAAAACTCTCCTCTAGAAAGTAGCCACCCGGCTGCTGCGATTCTAAGTAAATTTAGGGAGAATTCATGGCGACAAAGAGTGCAACTGTAAAAGCAAAGAAGATTGAGAAAGAAGTGATTGATCTATCGTTAAATGATCTTCTCCTACGTGGACGAGTCTCCGCCCCTGCAACTGTGAAAGAGTTACCGAGCGGCGATAAGGTCGTTGAATTCCGGTTGATAATTTCGCGTCTCGATCGCGAGGGCGTCGACACTTTAGATATCGCCGCCTGGAGCGGAAAGAGTCGTAAAACCGCGCTCTCGCTAAAGAGCGACGAATGGATAGAAGTCAGTGGCTCGGTGCACCGCAGGTTCTGGCAGAGCCCGTCAGGTTTAGCTTCACGTTGGCAGATCGAAGCGACCGAAATTGCCCGTCTTTAGCGCTCAAAGGGAGCGCGCCCTCTTTATTGGATAGGCTTAAGCCATGTCTAAAGCATCGAACGATCTCTTTTCAACGCTACGCACCTATATCGCCAAGGTAACTGAAGGTGAACGATCACCTGCTGAAGTTGCCGCTGCAGTTAACTCATGGGCGCGAGAGAGCGCAGATGCGCTGAAGGCGAAGATCCATGAAGAAGTTGATGCAAGCGTTTCCAAGATGGGCTTTATTAAGCGCGATGAGTTCGATCGCCTTGCTGCTCAAGTTGCCGTCCTAAGCGGAAAGAAGGCGCCGGTGAAGAAGGCGGCTGTTAAGAAAAGTGCGGTTAAGAAAAGTGCGAGAAAAACCACCACAAAGAAGAGCGTTAAGAAAGTTGTAAAGAAATGAGCGATTTTACTGCGAACGAAACCCAAAGCGTTGACTCTGAAGTAAATCTAGTTGAAGAAGTCAAAGTTGAGTTGAGCGAGATTGATAACGCTGATCTGACAGAACACGCCGCTCGATTCGAGGCTCTGCACGGCAAATTGCAAGAAGCGCTAAATACCATCGATGGCCTTTAAAGAAAACTAGATCAAAGAGATGAAGACTCGGTTAGATGCAGAGCTGGTGCGGCGTGAACTGGCGCGCTCTCGCGAACATGCTGCCGATCTAATCGAATCTCGCTCGGTCTTGGTCTCCGGAATTCCTGCTACAAAACCTGCAACTCAAGTAGATGCTGAAACATCGATCACTCTTCAAGGCGATCGCGATGATTTTGTATCACGTGGGGGACATAAGCTCGCTGGTGCGCTAGATGTATTTGCTGATGTGCAAGTTGCGGGACGCAACTGTTTGGATGCCGGTGCATCCACGGGCGGATTTACCGATGTTTTGTTGCGACGAGATGCGAAGTTAGTCGTTGCAGTCGACGTTGGTTATGGACAACTTGCTTGGGAGTTGCGACAAGATCCACGCGTGAAGATTTTAGATCGCACAAATATCAGACATTTAACTGGCGAAATGGTCGGCGAAGAGATCGATTTAGTGGTGGCCGACCTTTCTTTCATCTCGCTCTCTTTAGTTCTGCCGGCACTTGCAGCAGTTTCAAAGCCCAACGCAGATTTTGTTCTTATGGTGAAGCCACAATTTGAAGTAGGTCGTGAAAAACTGGGCGCAGGTGGCGTGGTTCGCGATCCAGCGCTGCGTCGTGCGGCAGTTATGGATGTTGCCGAATCTGCGTACGACGTTGGACTTGGCACAATGGGAATCGCCGCTTCTCCGCTTCCTGGCCCTGCCGGAAACGTCGAATATTTCTTATGGCTACGTCGCGGCGCTCCTGCAATTGATGGAGCAGCTGTTGATAAAGCGATTGCGATGGGACCTGCCTAATGTCACGTCACGCCATCTTCGTTATAAATCCATCGCGCGCCGAAGCAGTCGCTGCAGCAAAAGAGATTTCACAGATTTTATTGAAAGAGGGTTTCACTCTTTCAACACCTTCGGATGTAAACGTTTTAGGGATTTCGCAGATGAGTCCAGATTTATTGGAGAGTGCGGAAGTAGTAGTCGTGCTCGGGGGAGATGGAACGATTTTGCGCGGTGCCGAAATCGCGCGTGCTCAAAATATTCCGATCCTTGGAATCAATTTAGGTCACGTCGGATTTTTAGCAGAGGTTGAAAAACCAACACTTGCTGAGATTGCTGCAAGTATCGTGGCGAAAGGCTTCGTCACCGAAAATCGTATGGTTTTGAAATATTCCGTTGTGCGCAACGGCGCGGTTATATCTGCTGGTTGGGCGCTTAATGAAGTCACGGTCGAACGTGATGGAACGACAATGGTTGAGCTCTTTGTGCAGATCGATAACCGTCCACTTTCTCGTTGGGGATGTGATGGATTGATTTGTTCGACGCCAACTGGTTCAACTGCATATGCATTTAGCGCGGGAGGCCCTGTACTTTGGCCAGAAATTGATGCTCTGGTTCTGCTACCAATTTCTGCACATGCTTTATTTGCGCGCCCGATGGTGGTTTCGCCGACTTCCGAAATCGTTGTTGAAATCGAATCATCCGATGCGCTCTTATCGGGTGATTCTTTACGTAAATTTGCGCTCAAAGCTGGCGATCAAGTGCATATAACTAAAGATCCATCTGTAATCAAACTTTCTCACATTAAACCAACGCTCTTCACAGATCGGCTCGTCGCTAAATTTAAACTTCCCGTTGAAGGCTGGCGCGGTGAGTGAACGTACTTATCTAGAAGAGATCTCCATCCGCAATCTCGGAATCATCGATCAATCAATTCTTGAACTCGGTAGCGGACTCAATGTATTAACCGGTGAGACAGGTGCCGGTAAGACGATGATTCTCACCGCACTTTCTTTAGTCCTTGGCGGCAAGAGCGATAGTGCATTGGTGCGCACTGGATCGGAACGTTTAATCGCCTCAGCGCAATTTAGTCTTCCAGCAGTAACAGCAGATTTAAAAGAGATAGCCGAAAGTTCAGGCACTGATATCTCAGAAGGTTCTTTGATTTTAACGCGAACAGTTAACAGCGACGGGAAGAGCAAGGCGGTCGCTGGTGGTACTACGGTTCCGGCGGCGACTTTGGCAAACTTTGCGGATCATCTAGTTGAGATACATGGTCAAGCGGCAAATCATCAGATTGTAAAACCGGCACGCCAGCGCGAGTTACTTGATCGTTTTGCGGGAGGTAAATTTTCACAGGCTTTAAATTCATATCAAGAGATTTTCGCTGCCTACAATGAATTGAAGTCGCGTATAAAAGCTGCGCTAGATAACGCAAGTAAACGCGATCGGGAAGTGGCTGAATTAGAAGAGTTCCTACAAAATTGGCAGAAACTCAAAGCGGTGCGCGGTGAATACGCCGAAACTGCAAATCAAATTGCTCGCTTATCTAGTGTGGAAGATCTGCGCGCTGCAAGCGCTGGTGCGACCGAGGCGCTTTCGGATGAGTCCGCAGGAGCTTTAACAGTTCTTGGTGCAGCGCGTAGATTTCTTGATCTTGCTAAAGGAAAAGATTCCAAATTGGATGAAATTGCGGGATCGATCGCTGAAGGTTTCTTTCTTATCGATGATGCTGCGCGGGAGCTTTCATCGTATTTAACTGCCTTGGAGGCAGATCCGGGGAAGTTGGATGCCTTGCAATCGCGAAAAGCGGAGATCAACGCCTTTCTGAAGAAATATGGAAGTGCGATATCACCGGATGAGGATCTAGTGCTACTTGCTGCTCGCGCAAAGGGTGCAAAGGAAGCGATCGCAGATTTAAATGGCGGCGAAGACCGCATCAAGGAGCTGCAAGCAGAGCTAACTGGATTAAAGAACGAACTTTTGCAGAACGCAAAAAATTTGACCGAGCTTCGCACTGCTGCTGCCGCCAAACTTTCTAAAGAGGTGACCTTAGAGATAAATGCACTGGCGATGCCACATACGAAATTCTCAATCGCGATTACATCTCCTGATTACAAAGGGGCGTTGAAGGAATCTGATTTCTCTTTTTTAGGTTGTGATGAAGTTGCAATGCAGATTCAAGGACATGCCGGAGCGCCACTGATCGCACTCGGAAAGGGCGCAAGTGGTGGTGAAATGTCGCGCATAATGTTGGCGCTCGAAGTCGTCTTGGCACAAACGCATCCTGTTGGAACATATATCTTTGATGAAGTCGATGCAGGAGTCGGCGGTAAAGCTGCGATTGAAGTTGGTCGTCGTTTGGCAGCGCTGGCTAAGCACACACAAGTAATAGTTGTTACACATCTTCCACAAGTTGCCGCATGGGCTGATACACATTTTGTTGTAAAGAAGAGTGGCGATGGATCAATCTCGCAATCAGATGTAGCCAAACTCGATGAGAAAGCGCGGGTCGAAGAGATCGCCCGCATGCTCGCTGGCCTAGAAGGTTCAGCGAGTGCGCAAGAACATGCTGCCG
>WLQO01000093.1 GCA_009698295.1 Actinomycetota bacterium
AGCTAACAATTTCGGCTTTGATAAAACCTTTTTGAAAATCGGTGTGAATCACACCAGCGGCCATCGGAGCAGTGTCACCCTTATGAATTGTCCAAGCGCGCGCCTCTTTTGGACCAGCAGTTAAATAAGTCTGCAGACCAAGAACGCTAAAACCAACGCGGGCAAGGGTTGCAAGTCCTGGCTCTTTCAAACCGATTGATTGCAAAAGTTCTAGGGCATCTTCATCACTTAGCTCTGCAAGTTCTGCCTCGGTTTTAGCATCTAAGAAAATTGCTTCGGCTGGTGCAACTAACTCCGCTAACTTCTTGCGAAGCTCGCCATCGTTTAGCTCTGCTGCATCAACGTTAAATACATAAAGGAATGGCTTTGCAGTCAATAAATGAAGATCGCGTAAAAGTTCTAGGTCCAAGCCCGAAGATGAAAGTGGCTTGCCGCTCTGCAGATGCGCTTCGGCTTTCTTAACTGCCTCGACAACTGGTGCAACCTCTTTATTTGTACGCGCATCTTTCTCGAGCCGTGGCAGAGCCTTCTCAATTGTTTGCAAATCAGCCAGTGCCAGCTCGGTATTAATTGTTTCCATATCGCTGCCGGGATCGATCCGTCCGTCTACGTGCACAACATCGCCATCAGTAAAGACGCGGATTACCTGGCAGATCGCATCGGTCTCGCGAATATTTGCTAAAAATTTATTTCCAAGGCCGGCACCTTCTGAAGCACCCTTAACAATTCCGGCGATATCAACAAAAGAAAGTGCGGCCGGCAGAAGTTTTTCAGAGCCGAAGATTTCGGCGAGTTTGGCCAGGCGTTCATCTGGCACGCCGACAACGCCGACATTGGGTTCAATCGTTGCGAAGGGGTAATTCGCGGCCAGGACGTTATTTTTGGTGAGCGCATTAAAAAGGGTCGACTTTCCGACGTTGGGCAGACCGACGATTCCAATTGAAAGGCTCATAGGAAGCAGAGCCTACGCGTGATTGTCGGTGCTTCCTGCCACGATAGGGCCATGTCAAGCACAGCAGTGGCCATTCTTACACTCGCCATCGGCCTTTTAATTGGCCTCGCCCTCGGATATTTAATTGCGGGGCGCCGCCATTCTAACGATGGCGCATCCGCTGCAGAATTTGTCTCTGTTCGCGCCGAACGCGATCTATATAAATCAGAACGCGATAACGCAATGGCTGGTTCCAAACTTGCAACTGAAGTTGAAGCGATGAAAACTGCAATGGAGAAATTGCAGAAAGAAGCCGCCGACGCTGATCGCCGCCGCATCGAAGCAGAATCTGATATCCGCACCCAAGTCCGTGCAATGTCTACTCACAACGAATCACTTGTTGCGCAAACCAAGGCAATCGCTGGCGCACTTTCTAATTCACAGACTCGTGGAAAATTTGGCGAAGCGCAACTCGAACTCATGCTCGAAGATGCCGGGCTACATAAAGATATTGAATACACCTCACAACGTTCCACTACTGATGCCGATTCTTCAGGCATCCCTGATATCACCGTGCGCATGCCAGGTGGCACTAAGTTATTTATCGACTCTAAATTTCCTTTCGATCGCTTTATCGAAGCGCATGAAGTCGAAGATCCAGCTGAGCGCGAACGTTTATTTATCGAACATAAGAAAGATCTCGCCAGCCATGTTGTCACGCTTGCAAAGCGCGGCTATCACGAATCCCAAGATTCGCCAGATTTTGTAATACTCTTCGTGCCCTTTGAATCATTGTTAACCGAAGCTTTGCGCGTTGATCCACTATTTCTCGAGAACGCCTTTAAATTAAATGTAACTATCGCTACCCCAACATCGATGATGGCGCTGCTGCGCACAATCGGCAATGTTTATTCGCGTAACGCCGTTTCTCATAACGCCGAAAATATTGCCAAATCTGCTGCGCTCTTTATGAAGGATTTAACCTTGTTACATACCAAGATCGTTAAGGTCGGCACCGCCATCAACTCGCTTTCTAAAGCCTATGGCGAGCTAATCCCCACTGCACAGACCACAGTTAAGAAAGCTGCCAAAGATATTCTTAGCTTTGGCGTAACCGGCGATAAGGCTAAACTGGCAATTGCCTACCCTGATGCTCCCGCTGAGGTGCGCGAGTTGAAAAATAGTGAGATGACAGTTGATGAAGATTTTATTGATGCCGAAGAAGTAAAGGATGAGGAATGAGCACCACTGCACAAGGTTTGCCGAAGATAACTGGTCCTGGACTTAAAAAAGAGGGCGTCGTTATTCTGCAAGCTTTCTTTATCGCCTTCTTTACCGCCATCGAACTACTCTTTCGTAGCGGCCCTGGAATTATCACCGGCGTAATAATCTGCCTAGTTTTATTTGGCGGCATCCGCTTTGGACGTAAAGGCACAACGTACGTCGCTGTCGTTACTCCACCATTAGCCTTTGCCGCCACTGTCTTGCTCTATCTACTTCTGACTGAAGGGCTTAAGCCATCCAGGCTCGGCTTAGATTTCATCGCATCATTAGCTGCGATCGCACCTTACTTATTAGCAAGTGCTTTATATGGCTGGTTTATCTATTTCAACGAGAAAGCAAAGGCGCGCAAGCCGAAGCCACGCATTTAATTATTTAGCAGCGGCTTTAATATCTTTACGAAGCTCAGGTGGAAGTGCAAATAATAAAGATTCTGTTGTTGCGGTAACTTCTTCTACATCGCCAAAGCCGCGTTCGGCAAGCCAGGTCAAGAGATCACGAACCAATAATTCTGGAACAGATGCGCCACTTGTGACACCAATAGTTTCGACCCCGTTGAGCCAATTCTCATCAGCCTCTTTCGCAAAATCTATTAAATAAGCTTTCTTTGCGCCATATTCCTTGGCAACTTCGACTAAGCGCACCGAGTTCGATGAATTTGTCGAACCGACTACCAAAACTAGATCTGCCTGTGGGGCAATTTGTTTGATCGCTTCTTGGCGATTCTGTGTTGCATAACAAATATCATCGGATGGTGGATTAGCAATATCTGGAAAGCGCTCTTTTAAGATCGCAACTGATTGCATAGTTTCATCGACACTTAAAGTTGTTTGAGTCAGCCAAACTAATTTCTTACCGGGTGTTGGTTCAATAGTACGAGCTTCATCCAAGCCATCGACGATACGAACTTTGCCTGGTGCTTCACCCGCTGTTCCTTCTACTTCTTCGTGTCCAACATGGCCGATCAGTAAAATCTCTGTTTCTTCATCTGCAAATCGTTTAACTTCATTGTGCACCTTAGTAACTAGCGGGCAGGTGGCATCAATCGTTTTCAAATTTCGAGCTGCTGCTTGTTCGTGAACCGCAGGAGAGACTCCATGGGCAGAAAAAACAACGGTTGCACCTTCCGGAACTTCATCGGTTTCATTTACAAAGATGACTCCGCGCGCTTCGAGGGTTGAGACCACATGCTTGTTGTGGACGATCTCCTTGCGCACATAAATCGGGGCGCCGTATAGCTCGAGCGACTTTTCAACGGTGATCACCGCACGGTCGACGCCAGCGCAATATCCGCGCGGCGCAGCCAGGAGAACTCTCTTACCCATGTGGTTGAGTCTATTAGGCTCGCCCCATGTTCGAAACTTCAAGTGAATCCCCCGCACCAGTCCGCGTGGTCTCTGAGGCGATTAAAGATTATGTAGAACGTTTGGGCCCGATCTGGATTGAGGGCGAGATTTCAGAACTCAACGAACGCAGTGGTGGAATGGCATTTATGCGCCTGCGCGACACTTCAGTTGATATGAGCCTTTCGGTGATGTGTTATAAAAATGTATTGGCTGCCGTGCAACCACTGCCGGCAAATGCGCGCGTTGTTATCCATGCCAAAGCATCTTGGTTTACTAAAAATGGATCGCTGACAATGTCGGCGAAAGAAATCCGCCAAGTCGGTGTTGGTGAATTACTTGCTCGCCTAGAAGCTCTAAAAGGAGTTTTAGCAGCAGAAGGTTTATTTAGCGCAGATCGCAAAGTTGCCTTGCCGAAGTTGCCGCGCAAAGTTGGCCTGATCTGCGGTCGCAATACCGATGCAGAGAAAGATGTTGTTGAAAATGCCCGTCGTCGCTGGCCGGCAGTTGAATTTGAGATCCGCGAAGTCGCGGTGCAAGGCGCAGCAGCAGTTGTTGAAGTATCTGCGGCGCTGCGCGAACTTGAAGAATTAGAAGATGTTGATGTCATCATCATTACCCGCGGTGGCGGATCTTTTGAAGATCTCTTGCCCTTCAGCGATGAGTCACTTGTGCGCCTTGCGGCAAGTTGCACCACCCCAATCGTTAGCGCGATCGGACACGAGAAAGATTCACCGCTTCTTGATTTAGTTGCCGACTACCGCGCATCAACGCCAACCGATGCGGCAAAGCGAGTTGTGCCAGATATCGAGCAAGAGATATCTGATATCAATAAAATCCGCGACCGG
>WLQO01000094.1 GCA_009698295.1 Actinomycetota bacterium
AATTTATCTTCATGCGCCGGCAAGAAATTGCGCCTTCGTTTAATTGATGGCTCAAGTTCTGAAATCGTCTTGGGCTCACTGCCCGATGCCCGCGTTCTTCAAGTTTCAATCCCCCGCACAACCCCGATTTCAAATATCGGAGATCCAACTGAACTCGGACTTACTTACTTGACCGGTATCGGTGCGCCAATTGGTGGTGCGATGGCCGCATCTGTTGGGCTAAATGTCTCAGGAACTTCGGTCTATGACGGAAGCACGCTTTCAAACACATCTGCCGATGTAACTTTCTACCTTGATCCGACAGCATCTTTAGTAAATATCGATGGCCAGCAAGTTCGTCGCGCCACCGTTGAAACCGTTGCGAACCAAGGTTAATTACAGATGCCAAAATTAATCTTCGGTCTGCTAATCACGATTGTTACTGGTATTTCATCGATCTTTGCCGGCAATATCTCTTTCACAAACGCTAACGCCACCGTCGAATATGGACAGGGCATCTACCAAATCGCCGCCTGTGATGACTGGGTTCGCGTAAATATGATTGCCGGTGCAACTGGAGAAAACGGCGCCCCCGAAGGTCTTTCAGCACTGACTGGTTTAACAATTTCGAGTTTAGATACTCAAGCATGTGCCGGTACCGAATTTACAATCTCAGCTGTTGACGAAGAGAACAACCCACTTCCCATGTATCGCGTGGATGGCCTATCAGGGCTTTGCTCCGATTTTGCATGCCCTGGACCCACTGAAGTTAAATTACAAATTGATAACTTTGGCAACCTAACTTCATCCATAGCGTCATCCCTATATGTAATTGACAAAGATTTAAACACCGCTGACTTCACGATCTCATTCGTAAATTCAGCAATTCTCGCTAATTCAGTCGGAAGGCTAAACATCCAGACCACATCTTTGTAGAGGTTCGGTTATCCCCCACATTTGCCCGAAAGGGCTAGATGCGAGGGTGACACGGCTTAGGCGCAGATGTTTAACTACAAACAGAGAAATACAAGAGGAGCAATAAATGGAGATCCTAAAGTTCGATGACGCTGAGAAGTCAACGTCTGCACGCAAGCGATCAGGTCGCGGGGCAATTCTCGTTACCTTCGTTGCCCTTGTATTCGGTGCTGGCACTGCGCTCGCATCTGGAACCCTGACTATTAACAGTGATAACACAATTGCGCTAGATCAAGGTGTTGCTAACTCTGTTCAGTGCGACACCGACATCACTGTATCTCTTGGTACTGCTTACGATGTTGGATCAACAGATTTCGTTTTTACAGGTGTAGATATTTCAAATATTGATGTTACAACGATGCCAAACAACTGTAATAACAAGTACTTCACAATTAAGACTTATAACAGCACAGGAACTTTGCAAGTTTTTTGCGTATACGGAACAGATTCCGGATGTCAGTCAGATGGTAAAAGCGCAAAACTTCAGGTCACTTCTAGTTCGCTTTCATATCGTTTCACTCAGGCACTCGCAACAGGAACACCAGGATCAATAAACGTAAAAAACGTAACCGTCGAATCGTCTAACTCTTAGGGATATGAAATAAATGTCGATACTTGATCTCGGTAACGGACCATCACGTCCATCAGCCTCCGGTAAATCTAAGAAAGCTATCTTGGGACTTGGGCTGCTCGTTGCTGTTTTAGGTATTGGCTCAACGCTCGCTTCTACTATTTCTATCAACGCCAATCAGGCTATCGAATTTGGTCAAGGTGTTCAGGAATCTGTTTACTGCGGTGGTGGGCAAAAATCAATCACTGTTACTCCAATCTCTGCTTTTTCAAATAGCGAAACAGGAACTTTTGGATTAAGCGAAATTCAAATATCTGACATCCCTGATGACTGTTCAGATATGAACTTTGTGATTAAGGTTTACGACTCTTCTTCTCCTGACCCAAAGCGCCTCGCATACAGCGCACCAAATTCATTGGGACTTGTGAACGTTTGGTGGGCTAACGGTTGTCCAGATGATGAACCTTCATGTCGCTTAAGTCAGTCGCTTGGACTTGTAGCAGACGGATATGCCCTAGCTTCAGCAATGACTCAGGATTATTCGCCGGCCACCGGCTTAGCTTCCGTTGCAGCTGATAATTCAGCTTCGTTTACGGTTAGATTCTTAAGCGGAAGATTGCCAAGCAATGATGTTCGCAAGATTGTTATCGAAACCCAAGAAGACACATTTGGATTCGAGCAATGTGTCGCGGCTGGCGATTGCACTGAAAATTAATTAAGGAAGCCTTCTTTCTTCCCTAATTAATTTGGAGATACTTATGTCGAATAACCGTCGCGAAGTATTCTCTCAAGGTTCCAATAACCAGGTATGGATTGAAGGAACTTCACTTCATCCCGATTCAAAAGTTCTCTTAACAATTACAACTTCAGCCGGCGAAGAAACTGCGTTAATTACGCCAACTGAGGTTACCCAAAGCCAAGCAAAACTTTTTGTAGAAGCTCCCGCTGAGCGAGTTGAAGTAAAGGGAAAGTCAACCTTTATGAAACTTTATGGATATTTGCGAGTAATCGGTTATTCCCTTGCCGCGGTTGTAATTGCATTCTCAGTATTTTCTTTCACTGGAACTGTTAAGGCGCGAATAGTTTTAACTGGTTCTATGCAGCCTGCTATTAATCCAGGTGACATCATTATTACTACTCCCCCATCAAATAAAGCGCCGGTCGAAGGCGATGTGATTGCTTACACCGCACGACGCTTCAACGGTGGAGAAGTTGGAATCTTCTCGCACCGAATTATTGGAGGCAGTGCCGAGACTGGCTTCATCGTAAAGGGAGATTCTAATAAGGCTCCCGATGTGCAGAAGCCTATGCTCAATGACATTAATGGCGTGGTTATTGCGATCATTCCATTTGTTGGAAATTTCCTAACGCGTAAAGCTTTATTCCTAATCGTTCCAACAATTATTGGGCTATGGCTCGTAATAGATGCGATGAAAAATGCGGAATAAAATAATCGCTGGTGCGATGGCAGTCTTCGCCCTATTTACAGCCGCGCCTCATTCGGCGGCTGCAGATATCCCGCTGCTTACTTGGGAGCGCGGTAAAGAGCAGAACATTGTTTTGGGTGGATATACCGATCAGGCTTCATGGAAGATCCGCCTCGTAAATAGTGCAAATAACGCCTTGGATCTAGCAAGTAGTACCCCTAATAAAGATGGATATGTAGTTTATTCAATTATTCTGCCAAACGATCTACCAACCGGGGCTTATCGAATTGAAACGCTTAGCAAGAAGGGCGAAACCAATGTCGTTGCCGGTATTCAAATTATCGAACTCGCCTACTTCGACATTCTTCGAGTTCCCATCCAGTTGCTAATTCTGGTTAGCGTTCTAATCTTTGTGCTCTCAACTCTCTCAACACTACGCATTAGACGATACGAAGAGATGTCATATCTGCAGGCAAAGACTGAAGTGTCACTTTCACCAGCCATCGCCAGCTTCTATCGCCTACGACGTAATGCAGTCTCTGGGGTGCAGCGCTCACTCTTTAAGCATGTCATTAAGAAAGAGGGCGAGCTCTTCCATAAAATCAGCCCAGCCCTTTGGTCGCTCTTTCCGATAGCGACTTTTATATTTGGTGCATATATCGGTATCGCTGCGGGATCGACTTTAGGTATTCCTAACATCCCAATATTTCTCTTTCTAATTGCGGCGATGATCGGAATCTTTGATCCGTATTCAGGCTTTACTGCTGCGACCGGTTTTTCAATATTGCAGACAATGCAGGGAAATATAAGCACTGTCCGCTCAGTCGGTGCTCTAATGGCAATTGCGCTGGCATGGATTGCACCCGGATTGCTGGCTTCTATTTATCGCGAGATGCTTACCAAAGAGAACCTTCCGATACGACTTCATAAATATCTACCGCTAATTATTTCTGCTCTTGTTGCGGGAGCTGTGTTTTACTCATCTGAGTTATTACTCGTAAGCCTGCTCGATCGCATCGGACCTTTAGTTAATACAAGAATCGATCTACCAATCGTGGTTGGAATAACATTCCTATTAAAAGAACAAATTCAGATTATGGTTGAGCGCCATTCTTTGCTTACGCCTTCTAATCTAGAGGTCAAGACAATTCGTCTAACCCGAATCATCTCCCCCAGAGCGCTAATTGTTCTTGCACTCTTCTTTGCGGGAGTTTCCTATATCTGGACAGAATCGATCTGGTTTGCAGGCCTTGGCTCGCTCTTCTTCGTCTTCCCGCTCCTTCTCTTGCAAGTGCGCTTTGCTAGCCCAAAGATTGCATCGCTAGCGAGGATCCCTCGCAACATCCTCATTGAATCAACGCTCGTTACAGCCCTTTCAGCAGGAATTTTCATCTATATTCAAAGTAGCCCTTTTGATGCGATTCAAAAGGGAAAGTTAATTCTGCTTGG
>WLQO01000095.1 GCA_009698295.1 Actinomycetota bacterium
ATAAATATCAAGAAAATTTAATACCCAGCCACCACCGTGGAAAAAAACTAGCGCCGGAGCGCTTTGGTCCTCATTTGGGCGGTAAATGCGAATCGGAAGATCAGCAGTTGGTCCTGGTATAAATTTATTTACAACTAAATGGATTGGCTCTGGTGTGCCAGCGAAAGCTACTCGACTTTGGGTTAACTCACGGATGACTGGAAGCGGGGCTTCCCAAACTTGTGGAAGACCGGCAGCCTTTTGATCAGCAAGCTGTTTTATAATTTCCGGAGCAAGTGACATTTACTTCCAACTTCCTTTAATTCCAACTTTGGGTGCGATCGCGCAACGTACGATATCGAGCAACCACATCTGGTGTTGCATTTGCAGAAACTTTTTCAATTTTTCCTAAATCCCAAGTTGGAGCAGCAGCGCCACCTAGTAAAGCCCAGGCAGCCTGGCGAGCAGCACCATTTGCAACATATTCACCAGCGGGTGGAACTAATACTTCTCGACCAAATAAAGCAGCAGCAATTTGTGACACCGCTGGATTCTTTGCCGCACCACCGATCAAGATTATGCGTTTAACATTTACTCCCAATTTTTCAAGAGCATCGACTGCATCAACTAAGCCACAGAGCATTCCTTCGACCATTGCGCGTGCAATATCTGCTGGATTGGAGTTATTTAAATTCATTCCGCTGAACACGCCTGTAGCACCGGGACGGTTCGGAGTTCTTTCACCTTCAAAGTAAGGAAGTAGCGATAAACCATTTGCGCCAGGTTTTGCTGACAAGGCAAGTGCGCCAACTTCATCATGGCTCTTTCCGAGTATGCGCGTTGCCGCATCTAAGATACGCGCAGCATTGAGCGTACAAACAAGTGGCAAGAAACGACCAGTGGCATCTGCGAATCCAGCAACTGCGCCAGATGAATCATGGGTTGGTGTTTCAGAAACTGCGAATGCAGTTCCGCTTGTGCCAAGAGAAACTACGACATCACCAGGTTGTGCCTGAATGCCAAGAGCGGCTGCGGCATTGTCTCCGGCACCAGGTGCAATCTTTACGCCATTGGGAGTCGTCCCACCGAATTCTGCAGGAGCGATAATTTTTGGCAGATGTATCTCACGATCAGTTCGTAACGCGAGTGACAAAATATCTCGGCGATAAGTAGCAGTAGTTGGATCAAAATATCCGGTACCAGATGCTTCGCTTCGATCTGAAAATAATTTACTGAAATCTTTAGCTTCACCTGGAGTATGTTGCAACTGCCAAGATAACCAATCATGGGGGAGGGCAACACCGGCAACTTTTGCGGCATTATCTTTTTCGGCATCTGCGAGCCAACGCAACTTTGTAGCGGTGAATGATGCAACCAAAACCGATCCGACCTGCTTTGCCATTTCGGTTGGTCCACCAATTTCAGAATTTAACTCATCTGCTGCTGCAGCCGAACGAGTGTCATTCCATAAAAGCGCATCGCGAATAACTTGACCATTTGCATCCAAGGTGACCATTCCATGTTGTTGGCCGCCAATTGAGATCGCTTCTACATCATCGATTCCACCGGCATCTTTAATTGCCGTATCTAGCGCTGTGACCCAATGGGCTGGGTTTACTTCTGTGCCATCAGGGTGAGTTGCGCGACCTTCCCGGATTAACTCGCCAGTAACGGCATCGCGAATAACGACCTTGCAAGATTGAGTCGACGAATCCACGCCCGCGATCAGTTTTCGATTAGCCATGGGGCAAGGCTAGACTGTGCCTGTCAACGTTGACTACTTATTGATCTGATTCGTCTTCCAAGATCTTAGATTTAATAACTTTTGAACTGGAGTTTTTCATGCGTATTGGCGTCCTAACAGGTGGCGGAGATTGCCCTGGTCTAAATGCGGTTATCCGCGCAGTAGTCCGCAAAGGTGTAAAGGAATACGGCCACGAGTTCGTTGGCTTCCGTGATGGCTGGAAAGGCCCACTTGAGAATTACACAATGGAGCTCAATCTCGAAACTACTCGCGGCATCTTGCCTCGCGGTGGAACCATCTTGGGTTCATCTCGCACCAACCCATTTAAAATCGAAAATGGCGTTGAACGCATCAAACAGAATTTATCCGATCAGGGTATCGATGCACTTATCGCAATCGGTGGCGAAGACACTCTGGGCGTAGCAACAAAGTTGGATGCCCTTGGAGTAAAAGTTATCGGCGTACCAAAGACGATTGATAACGATCTAAACAACACAGATTACACATTTGGTTTTGATACATCTGTAAATATCGCTGTTGAAGCGATCGATCGCCTTCACACCACCGCCGAATCACATCACCGTGCTCTTATCGTTGAAGTAATGGGCCGCCATGCTGGCTGGATTGCACTTCACTCAGGTATTGCAGGCGGAGCAGCTTGTATCTTGATTCCGGAAGTTAAATTCTCAGTGGATAAAGTCTGCGAATGGGTTGAGTCACGTTTTAAGAGCAGCTACGCACCAATCATTGTTATTGCAGAAGGTGCGATTCCTCAAGATGGCGACATGATTACCAAAGATTCAGAACTCGACGCCTTTGGCCACGTAAAACTATCTGGAATCGGCGACTGGCTAGCAAAGCAGATTGAAGAAAAAACTGGCAAAGAAGCGCGCACATCTGTACTCGGACATATTCAGCGCGGTGGAACACCATCTGCGTTTGACCGTGTCCTTGCTACTCGCTTTGGATTGCAAGCAATCACTGCCGCATCTGAAGGTGACTGGGGCAAGATGGTGGCCCTACATGGCACCGATATCGTGCGCGTTCCGCTGGCTACAGCCACTGAGAAGCTGAAGACAGTGCCAATTGAGCGCTACAAGGAGTCAGAGATCTTCTTCGGATAATTCTCACTCGAGAAACTATCTGAACAAACTACTCTTACTCTCATGGCTACTTCATCCCCGAGTTCACTAGATAACCTCTTCACGCCTGGACTCGTAGCGGCGCAACAACCGCTATGGCCAGGTGGTGCAGATGGTGAAAGCGTTAAGAAGGCAGTCGCAGAGTTAAAGTCTTTTCCACCACTTGTCTTTGCTGGTGAGTGCGATGATCTAAAGGCGAAAGTTGCTGAAGCCGCCGCGGGTCGTGCATTCTGGCTACAAGGTGGTGACTGCGCTGAAACTTTCGCAGCAGCAACAGCAGATTCAATTCGCAATCGCATTAAAACAATTTTGCAGATGGCAGCGGTTCTTCAGTATTACTCCAGCCTGCCAGTAGTCAAAGTGGGTCGCATGGCTGGGCAATTTGCTAAGCCACGTTCAAATGATTTTGAAACTCGCGGAGATGTAACTCTTCCGGCATACCGTGGAGATGCGGTAAATGATCTGGAATTTAATGAAGCATCCCGAACACCTGACCCAAATCGCATGGTTCGCGTTTACAACACATCTGCGGCAACTCTGAATCTGGTCCGCGCATTTACGCAAGGTGGTTTTGCTGATCTGCGCCAAGTTCACGAATGGAATAAGGGATTTATCCGCGATTCATCTGTGGGAGATCGCTACGAACAAATGGCGCGTGAAATTGGACGCGCTCTGGACTTTATGAAATCTGCCGGTGTAGATCCTGACTCATTTAAATCTGTTGACTTCTACTCCAGCCACGAAGCTTTGATTATGGAGTACGAGAAAGCACTTACACGTATCGATTCGCGCACACAGTTGCCATACGATGTTTCGGCGCACTTCCTTTGGATTGGCGAACGAACTCGCCAATTAGATGGTGCACATATTGATTTTGCTTCTAAGGTTCGCAACCCAATTGGCGTAAAGCTTGGACCGAAGTCCACTGTCGATGATGCACTGCGCTTAATCGATCGCTTAGATCCAGATCGTGAACCAGGACGTTTAACATTTATTACTCGTATGGGAGCTGGCAAGATTCGCGAAGCCCTGCCCGCACTTGTCGATGGCGTTACAAAATCTGGCGCACAAGTTTTATGGGTCTGCGATCCAATGCACGGAAATACCTTCGAAGCAGCAAATGGCTATAAGACCCGACGTTTTGACGATGTTATGGATGAGGTAAAGGGTTTCTTCGAAGTCCACAAAGGTTTAGGAACTCATCCAGGCGGAATACATATCGAATTAACTGGGGACGATGTTACCGAATGTCTTGGTGGAGGAGAACAGATCTCTGAAACCGATTTGGCCAGCCGTTACGAAAGCGCTTGCGACCCACGCC
Organism: Actinomycetota bacterium; assembly: GCA_009698295.1. Lineage (GTDB taxonomy): Bacteria > Actinomycetota > Actinomycetes > Nanopelagicales > Nanopelagicaceae > Planktophila. Next base: position 4,187 of record WLQO01000095.1, read on the forward strand.
TTAATCACTCGCAATCACTAGAACTTGCATTTTTAGTTGCCGAAATGCTGCGCGATCGCTAATTTAGCGAATGTGCCACTGCAGATTTCGCAATTTAAATCTCCAATCGGGGTTATTAATTTAATAGCTGCTGAACAAATCCTGCTGGGATTAAATCTTTCAAGTATTAAAGCGCTCAAAGATAGCCTCGATGAAATCGAT
>WLQO01000096.1 GCA_009698295.1 Actinomycetota bacterium
ACGACGCTCTTCCGATCTGCTTAACCACTGTCTGGGGATTAGCAACAACCTTGGGTTTGGCGATCACCTTGGGCTTAACAACCGGCTTTGGTTTCGGCGCAGTGGTGGCTTTAGGGCCACTGCCCTTTCGCGCTTCGAAAATCAACTGACCGTCTTGGGTATAGACATCGACGCAAGCAACTTCACAATCTGCGGCGTTGCTTGCGGAAAACGAAGTTAAAGAAATTACTGCAGTTAAGAAGAGTATTTTTGCTTTCATCTGGCGCAAGGTAGATCTTGACACCGTCATAAATATCTTTTAAGTCGATAACTGTGGATAGGTGTGAGAAAGTAGCGTCATGGTTGCGCGCGATGGTGATGGTTGGGTCGAATGTGCCTGCGGCAGCAAACACTGGGGCTTAAACGGTGCAGCCGGGCTTTTGATCTATCGCGAAGGTTCAATTCTTTTACAACATCGCGCACCTTGGGTTCATAACGGAGACACTTGGGGTATTCCTGGTGGAGCGCGCGATTCTCACGAAACGATTATTGAAGGTGCAATTCGCGAGGCGATTGAAGAAACCGGCATCGATCCACAGAATCTAAATCCACGAGATACCCATACCGATGACCACGGTATGTGGAGCTATGAAACTGTGATCGCTGAAGCAAATGCCGAATTAGAAGCGCGCGAATTAAATGATGAATCACACGAAGTTAAATGGGTCTTATTTGAAGATGTAACTCGCTTGCCGCTGCATCCCAGTTTTGCTAAATCATGGCCGGTCTTAAGAGCGAAGTTAGATTTCCTTATTCAATCTGCGCAATGATTCGCGCACCACTGCACCATCGGATGTGCGCCAAAGCGGTGGCATCGAGTTAAGCAAGACGCTGCCATAACGCTTTGTCACAATACGCGAATCTAATATTGCAACCACACCGCGATCATCAACGCTGCGGATCAAGCGACCAGTGCCTTGCGCCAATAACAACGCAGCACGCGGAAGTGAAACCTGCATAAAACCACTGCCCCCTGCGGCATCGGCAAGTGATGCACGTGCCGACATGACTGGTTCATCTGGGCGCGGAAATGGAATTCGATCGATGGCGACCAAGATGCAAGAGTTGCCGGGAACATCAACGCCCTGCCAGAGCGACATCGTGCCGAGTAAAATTGAGGTCTCATCTTTGGCAAATCTTTCAACAAGTGGACCGACTGCATCCCCGCGTTTTTGCGTAATGATGGTGATTGGCAATTCCTTCAATACTTCACGCAGGTGCGCATCTGCTGCTTCGACTCCGCGCCATGAACTAAATAACGCCAATGTGCGACCGCCTGCGGCGTCAATCAATTCACCTAGTTCAGTTAAGACTTCAGTACTTGGTCCATCGCGACCTGGTTCAGGTAAATGTTTTGGCATATATAAAACGCCTTGATTTGCAAAGTCAAAGGGCGAGCCAACATCGAGCATCTGCACATTTGCTGGATCGATATCGCCATCATCGCTTTCGGAATCTGCATCCGAACCAACAACAAATCCGATGCTGCGCGCCATTGCATCAAAGCCATTGCCCACGGTCAAAGTCGCTGATGTGGCGATCACCGGAGTCTTTGTCAAAAGATTTGCGCGCAGGACTTCAGAGACAGATAACGGTGCCAGATGTAAAGTGGAAAAAGTTGGTTCATACCAGAGCACATGGGTGTTGCCCATCTTCAACAATTTGCCGCAAGTTGTATTTATCTCAGATACCGCACCTTTAACGCGGGCGCGTTCGGCAATCGCATCAGAATCGATAATGTCATCATCTGCGTTAATGATCTGCACAATCGCAGCGGCAGCATCTTTTACCTTGCGAATCGGCGCTTCTAGCGATGATGGAATTTCATCTAAGCGACCCTGTGCGTTGAAATCTCCACGAATTTGATCTCCGTAATCTGCCATCGCATCATGGAAATTATCAGCAGCCTTCGTTAAAGCATCAGATAACTTGCCCGGCATATGTTTGCGCGCCATGGCGGCAGCGCGAATCACGCGCGCTGATGTGAGTTCTTCCGTCACCGCCTGCGTTGTGCGATCCATAAATTCGTGAGCTTCATCCAAGATGACTGCATCGCGCTCGGGCAGAATCGGATGTGAATCCACAATTTCAATTGCCAGCAAAGTGTGGTTTGTGACCACAACATCAGCGCTTTGCGCCTTTGACTTTGCTTTCGCCGCAAAACATTGTGGGCCATAGTTACAGACATCTGCGCCTACACATTCGCGCCCCGAAAGAGAATTTGCTGCCCACACACGGCGATCAACATCAGGTGCATCATCGCGATCACCTGAAACTCCCGGCGTCTTCGCCCAAGCATGCAGCCGTTGGGCATCTTTACCGAGGTGGCTTACTTCCAATAAAACTTCGCCATCGGGATCTGGTTCTTCAGTATTCATCTTCTGCAGGCAGATGTAATTGCCAACGCCTTTATAAATTCCAAAGGTAATTTCGCGACCTAAGACTTTTTCTAACGCCGGAACAACTGCCGGCAGATCGCGTTCCACCAATTGTCTTTGCAGCGCCAGCGTTGCGGTAGCAACCAAGACTTTGCGACCATGAACAAGGGCGGGAACCAAGTAAGCCAGTGATTTTCCGGTACCAGTGCCGGCCTGCACCATTAAGTGATGGCGATCAGTGAGCGCATTAGCCACTGCTTCAGCCATTTCAATCTGGCCTTCACGTGGTGATCCACCAATTGCAGCGACTGCGGCATCCAAGGCTTTGCGCACCTGTGCTGAAAGATCGCTCACAGCGCCACCTTGGCACGATTTATTGCTTTAAAGAAATATGTAGCAAAAATTAATATAAATAAAATAGTTCCGTAAGCAGCAGCAAATCCAAAGTTCTCGCTAATAAAGCCCATAATCCAAGGCGATACTCCGCAAGATATGCCCATTCCGATTACAAATGCTGCGATTCCGCGATCTGCTCCTTGGTCACTGCCTGATGCATTGGCTATGGAAATTGAGGCACATGGACCAACACCAGCAGATGCGATAACTAATCCTGCCAAAGTCAGAGTCGGCGAATTGGTGAAGATAATAAGCAAGGTGCCAGTTGTAATTGCGATGATTGAAAAGTTCCAAATTCGATGGACATTATGGGTATCTTTCACCGACAAATATATGCGAGAGAAGGCCACGAAATATGGAGATACCGTTGCAAATAGAACTGCAATCTTCACTTGGGTTCCGCGTTCGGTCAGCAGATCTAGGGCCCAAGAACTGAGTGAAATCTCCATAGTAATTGTCAGAAAAGCAAAGATTAGAATATATAAAAATGGCTTATCCCAAGTAATTTTCCCAGCCTTATCTGCAGGCGCAGGACGCGCTTCTAATTCTGGAATTATTATCAGCGCAACTGTGCCAATTATTAAAGCAGTTACTGACATTGTCACTCGCCAAGGAATCTCAACTTGAGTTGCCAGGCCAATTATTGTTGGGGCAACTGCCGACAGTAATACGCCAACTCCAGTGGAGCGGAACATATTTTTAAGTGCCGTCTTTGAGTGTGTAGTTAAGATCGCAGATATGGTATTTCCGGCAATTACTGAGCCAGATGCGGTGATGATTACAGCGGGAACAGAGAAATAGATATTTGGACTTAGGCAATAACTCACCGATCCAACAATTAAAAAGCCCCAACCAATTCTCATTGTTTGATGTGCCGGGCGGCGATGTGTGCCTTTTAAGAGAAGTATCGACATAAAAACCAGCGCTGCCGCCCACCCAATGTTGTGCCAACTGGCTATTACTCGAGTTAGCTCAAAGTCGCGCTTGATTAATTGAATCGAAAAGCCAAGTGAGCCCATCAGAAATGAACTCATAGAATTTAATAGAACTAAGCGGTGCACAAGTTTGCGCGGTAGGGCCTCTGGCACCGAAATCTCCCTATGAAAAATAGAAGTAACTGATCTGGCGATCCTATCTGCAAGTGCTGATCCAAATCTTGCAAAACTCTTTATGTAGATAGACTTGGTCTATGAAAATGCCAGCGTTGTACATTGGCCACGGTGCGCCGATGCTGCTCGATGATGAGCTCTGGACATCACAATTACGTGAAATAGCCGGCAAAATTCAACGCCCCAGCGCCATCTTGATCGTCTCTGCACATTGGGAATCTGCGCCAATTACCTTGAGTAACCCAATTGCAAGCACTCCCCTGGTTTATGACTTCAGTGGCTTTGATCGTAAATTTTATGAGATGACCTACAACTCACCGGATGCAACAGCACTTGCCGCAAAAGTTGCAGCCTTAATGCCAAAGACCGAAAGCATCGCGCAAAGTAATCGTG
>WLQO01000097.1 GCA_009698295.1 Actinomycetota bacterium
CTTGGCCCACTTCTGATCGCAAGTTTTGCCTACAATTTCAATAACTTTAATATTATTTACCTATTAACCGGTGGTGGTCCCACCAATGCGATTGACGGTGAAGTCGCCGGAGCCACCGACATTTTGATTTCCTATGCTTACAAAACCGCCTTTGGTTCCAACTTCCAAGATTTAGGTCTTTCTAGCGCAATATCTATGGTTATGTTTGTGATTGTCGGAACTATGTCTATGTATACCTTGAAGAAGTCGAAGATAATGGACACCTTATGAGCAAAAAAGTCGGCAAAAATAACGTATGGAAACATGTGCTTGCGATTACCCTTGTGCTTTTCACCGCATTTCCAATTTATGTTGTAATCATTACCTCATTTGACCCAACTGGTGGAATATCTACCAGCTCGTTGCTTCCAGTTAAGTTTTCACTTGCGAATTACCAACTTTTATTTACTGATCCAAGAGTTCCTTATTGGTCTTGGATGAAGAACTCCTTGATTATTGCAACAGCCACAGCAGTCACATCTGTTGCGATCGGAGCTGCCGCAGCCTTTGCCTTTAGCCGGTTAAGATTTAGAGGCAGAAGGTTAGGCTTGAAATCCCTGCTTTTAATTCAAGTTTTTCCTAGCTTTCTCTCGCTCTCTGCAATTTACGTAATCATGGAACAAGTATTTTTAATTACTCCAACATTTGGGCTCGGTAGTATTTGGGGACTTTATTTGATTTATATCGGTGGAGCGCTCGGTGTTAACGCTTGGCTTCTTAAAGGATTTCTCGACACAATTCCACTGGAGTTAGATGAATCAGCCCGGTTAGATGGCGCATCGGTTCCACAAGTATTTTGGTTGATATTTTTGCCGCTAGCAGCACCAGTACTTGCCGTAACAGCGGTTCTGTCATTTATCGGAACTTTTAATGAATTCGTCCTTGCCTCACTCTTCTTACAAGATGTTGAAAGGCGCACCGTAGCTGTTGGCCTGCAGCAATTTGTGGGTGGGCAATACACGCAAACCTGGGGACCATTTGCGGCCGGTTCGATTATCGCTTCAGTGCCACTTGTGATTATCTTCTTATCAATGCAGCGCTTCATCATCGGTGGATTAACTCAAGGGGCAACTAAAGGTTAAATGAATCTAATTGAAGCCCACCACGATGCTTTGATTTATGGCGGTCTGAGGTGGTTTTACATCACAGATAGCGCCTTTGCCTATCTTCGCGAATCCAAGAGAGAGTCAATGTTGGTATTCATTTCCAGAAGTGCTGGTTCGCATACTTTAAACCTGGAACCACTTGGATATAAAGTTAAAGAGACTCTGTACGGCAAACCAGCAAAAGGTAACAAGATTAAGATCAATTCTCAGAAGGCGAACTGCGGTATCTGGTTGCTGAAATGAAAAAATCGCGCACTTTGACCGGAATATTCGTTGCGATTGCGCTTCTGACCACTTCAACTTCTTACGCCCAGGTTAATTCAGAGTTTGTAAAGCCGGTTGTCAGAGGTCCACAAAGCGATGAATCTGTCTATTTCATAATGACTGATCGCTTTGAAAATGGCGATACCAGCAATGACTATGGTGGGATTGATAAATCTAAGAGCGTGAGTGGATATGTACCAGACGACATCGGCTGGTGGCACGGTGGTGATTTCAAAGGAATTACCAAACGCTTAGATTATATAAAATCAATGGGTTTTACTTCCATATGGATAACACCTCCAGTTGTTCAAAAATCTGTACAAGGAAGTTCTGCGGCTTACCACGGGTATTGGGGCCTTGACTTCACAACGGTGGATCCACACCTGGGTAAAGAATCTGATTTCAAAGAATTAGTTACGCAAGCCCACAAGTTAAATCTCAAAGTAATAATTGATATCGTCACAAATCACACGGCGGATGTAATTTATTACGAAAATAGCAAACTTGTTGTCAGTGCAGCAGATTCAAATATAAAGAAGCCAGATTGGCTAAATTTGATAAGTAATTATCATAATCTCGGTGATAATCCGAGCGTTGGAAACTCCGTTACAGATGGAGATTTCTTTGGCTTGGATGATCTAAAGACTGAGAATCCAGCTGTAGTAAATGGCTGGATAGAACTCTGGTCTAGCTGGATAACCAAATTCGATATCGATGGTTTGCGGATAGATACTTTTAAGCATGTAAATCCTGAATTCTGGAAGGTATTTATCCCGAAGATACAAGCTGCTGCTAGCACTGCTGGAAAGAAGGATTTTCCGATTTTTGGAGAAGTAGCCGACAGCGATGCACCTACGTTATCTAGTTATGTAGCCGGCGGGGAAGTTCCAAGTGTGCTTGATTTTGCATTTCAGAAAGAGGTTAAAAACTTTGCCCAATTTGGAGTAAGCGCAGAAAGTCTGGCTGAATTATTTAATGGAGATGATCTTTATACAACTTCCAAGACAAGTGCTTATGGTTTAGCAACATTCCTTGGAAACCATGACATGGGGCGCATCGGATATTTCTTAAGTAACGCTGTTGCTGTGGGAGAGAACGAAACGCTTTTGCAACGGGGCAAACTGGCGAACGCTGCTTTATTTTTACTACGCGGTGGTCCAGTTCTGTATTACGGCGACGAAAAAGGTATGACGGGAATTGGTGGCGATAAAAAGGCTCGTCAGGATATGTTCGCGACCCAAGTAACAGATTGGCAGAACGAGACACGAATTGGGTCAGATCCTGTCAAAGGCGCTAGCTCGTTCGATCTAAAGAATCCTTTGGAAGATCAGATTACGCAATTGCAAAGAATAATCACCGCCAATCCAGCGTTACGAAATGGCACCCAAGAAGTTCGTTTTGCGAAGAAAGGACTCTTTGTAGTTTCCAGGTACCTAAATGGAGATGAGTACATCGTTGCCTTAAATGGTGCGGATACTGCGGCCAACTCTCAATTTAAAGTTGGCTCTAATAACGCCCAATGGGAAGTCTTATCTGGCAATTGCACTATTTCGAGTGGTACTCAGATATCGCTAGCAATATCTGAACGAAATTACTGTGTGGCTAAGGCAAAATCACCGCTGGCTAGCGCTAACGCCATAAAGATATCGACCCCAAAAATTACAAGTACTACTTTGCCATCTGGATGGATGGAAGTATCTGCCCAGGTTTCAGGGAGTAATTACACAGAACTTACATTTAGCGTCAGGGTTAAAGGCTCTAACTGGAAATCAATTGGAACCGCTGACCGACGGACATTTGCAACGGATGCGACCAAAGGCGGTCTTTATCGCGTTTATTTACATCCTGAAGATTTCAAAAAGGGGAGCACTGTTGAGGTTATAGCCGCTGCAGTCGATGCAAAGAAAAAAGTGCAACTATCTAAAATTGTGAAGGTAAAAATTTAACTTTCTAACCAGAATCGTAAAGGTTGATCTAGGTAACTCGCCCAAGATGCTTCATTGTGTCCAGTTTTCTTATAAACCTTAGTGGCAAAATCAATATCTTTGCGATAGCCCCGTTGTAACATCAATTCATCCGCCAGATTCTGGTACGGCTCATATTCAGCATCAAGTGCTTTTGTGCCACGACTCATCCAAATTTTATGGGAACCGGGTTTAGGAAGCTCTTTAACAGTTCTGTGAACCAGTGCATCGCCACCAATAACCCAGTGTGGTGAAAGTGCCAGAGCTGTCTTGAACTTATTGGGATATTTGTATGCCGCATATAAAGTTGAAAGACCACCCATGCTTGATCCGATTAAAGCGGTGTTTTCTGCAGAAATTGCTAATCCTAAATCGGAGAGCAGTTGCGGGACGTAGGTATTAAAAATATTTTCTAAATACTGATCTCCACGTAGGTGAAGTAAATCTGATTTAGAAACATTTGGAGTATTTACCGGAACATCTTCTTGGAAGAATTGCTGCGGCGATAAATCTTTTGCCCGACCCATGGGGTCTGTCTTGGAAGTGGAGTGCCAAACTGCGATGATTACCGGTGGCACAAGACCGGTTTCGTAGCCGACTTTAAAGGCGTGCTGCGCCATCTCCCAGGTTTTGCCGCGATGAGTTGAACTCTTGCCATCAAATACATTTTGTCCATCATGCGCAATCAGCAGGTGGCTACTTGGCTCCTGCGGCGACCACATCTCAACGGTGCGACCCGCAAAATCAAAGCGCGAGACCTCACTCGGCACCCCACGGATCTGATATCTCTTAACCAACTCCATGGTGCGACAATAGTCCAATGTCCGCCCCACGCCGCAGCATCATGTGGTTTCGCAGAGATTTACGAATCGGCGATAACCCAGCGTTAAGTAAGGCGATTGCGGCCAGCGATGAAATTGTTC
>WLQO01000098.1 GCA_009698295.1 Actinomycetota bacterium
AAACCGCTCACGTGCTCGCGGAGAAGAACTCACTGCACTACTAAATGATAAAACTAAAGCAAGTGCAGAATTTGTGGAATGGAACTCAACTTATGAAATTCCGGCGGATGCAGAAGTAGTAATAAATTCAACTTCGATGGGAATGGTTAATACCGAGGGAGAGCAAGATATTAACTTTGATTCGATCCGACCTGGAATGTTGGCTGCGGATGTAATCGTTAATCCACCACAGACTTATTTTCTAAATGAAGCGGGCAAACGTGGCGCAACAACCTTGCAAGGTTTAGGGATGGTGGTAAACCAAGCGGTAATCGCTATCGAGTATTGGACTGGTGTTGCCGTAGATCCTAAAGATTTACACGATGAACTAATGAAAGTTTTGGGTCTTTCTTAAACTTTCGTAAGTTCAGATTCTGCAACCACGCGCAGCGCTTGTGCCGCGATCGTTAACGCGGGATTCATCGCGGCAGAAGATGGAAAGAATCCGCCATCAATTAAATAAAGGTTATGGTGGTCGTGGCTGCGGCAGTAGCCATCAACCACGCTGGTGCGCGGATCAAGGCCCGCAACAGTTGTGCCACATTGATGTGAGTTCATCGAAATATCAAAAGGTTGTCTAAAGATTCCTTGATAGCCAGCTTTACGCAAAACCTTCTTGGCGCGGCGCAGGAGTTCCATATGGGTCTTCATGCCAACTGCGCGACGGACAATCTTTATCGCCCCATTTTCAGTGATAGTTACCCGGTTTTCTGGGTGTGGCAGATCTTCGCTCATGACTACGAATTCAACGCTGTGATCTGAAATCAAGTTAAGTAACGGCAAAGGCACCAACTTTGCAAAAGATTTCATCATGATGCCTTGGACTTTTCCGATCAATTGAACTGCGCCAAGCGGGTAACCTTTGCCGCCATCTAGGTACCAGTCGGTGAACGAAAGAGTTTTCTGAAATGTCACATCGTTCTTACGGCGCAGATCAACGGCGGCTATATGGCTGTTGTTATGCATCATAAAGTTGCGACCGACCTGGTCGGAAGAATTAGCAACACCTGAGCGAAGCAAAAGCGCTGCGGTATTTACAGACCCAGCCGAAATTACAAACTTCTTTCCGTAAATTACTAATTGTTCATCGCCTCGAGATGCTTCTAGGTGGCTAACTGCTTTCTTATCTTCAGACAGAACAATGCGATTTACTTTTACTGAAGTCATTAAAGTTACATTGCCAGATGCGATTGCCGGATTTAACGCATTGACTTCGGCATCGCTCTTGGCATCTAACTTGCAGACAAAACCATCACAAGTTTTGCAACGGATACATTTTCCGCCTGGCCCTAGATCAATACCCATGGAATTTGTATGTGGGTGGACTCCGGCCTTACGTAATCTCTCACCGAGTTCTTCTACATATGGCTCATGTTTCATCGCTGGATATGGAAAGGGGTCTCTGCGGTCGTTGCCGTAAATATTCTGGGCATCGCCATGTACACGATATAACTCTTCAGCTCGGTAGTAATACGGTTCTAAATCCTCATACTTAAATGGCCATGCCGGCGAAATTCCCTCTTGGTGTTTCATAACTTCGAAATCGAAGCGACTAAAACGTGGCAGAGATGCGCCATAAACCTTGCTATTTCCACCGACGAAGTAATGAACTCCGGGAACAAACTCTTTATTGTTCTGATCAACCCATTTCTCATTGGGTTTGTATCGAGTCTTCATAAATATTTCAGAAGGCGACCAATTTTCTGGCTCACGTGGCATCCGCTCACCACGTTCTAAAACTAGCGTTTTAACACCCTTATTTGCCAGAGCAAAGGCTGTGGTTGCGCCACCTATCCCAGAACCAACAATGACCACATCCGATTCAATACGAACCGGAGTGGCCATTGTTGTATTACTACTGTTAATTCGGGATTAACGAACTGGTGTTAGCGCTTGGTCTTTCTTATCGACTGTCATCGCACCAGTCATGATTGCAACAACATCGTTCATGCTGTGTGTCTTAGGAGTAACTACTGCGGCGCGCTTTCCGAGACGTTGAATCTGGATGCGATCTGCAACTTCAAAGACCTGAGGCATGTTGTGTGAGATAAGAATTACTGGCATGCCGCGATCACGCAATGACTCGATTAGCTTGAGCACCTGACGTGATTCACGAACACCGAGCGCCGCTGTTGGCTCATCGAGAATAATTAACTTCTGTCCGAATGCAGCAGCACGGGCAACGGCAACAGCTTGGCGCTGTCCACCAGAAAGTGTTTCCACTGCCTGTGAAATATTTTGAATAGTTCCGATACCAAGGGCTGAAATATGATCTTTAGCAGCCTTGCGCATTCCTGAACCATCGAGCATACGAAAGACGGATCCAAGTGGGCCCTTCTTGCGAATCTCTCGTCCAAGGTAAAGGTTTGATGCGATATCAAGCGCGGGTGCAACAGCAAGTGTCTGGTACACAGTTTCGATACCGGCATGTCGACCATCTTGCGGACGCTTAAATGAAACCTCAACTCCATCAAGAATGATCTGTCCGACATCAGGAATTTCAGCTCCTGAGAGACATTTAATCAAAGTTGATTTACCGGCACCGTTATCGCCAACAACTGCGAGAACTTCGCCAGGAAAGAGTTCAAGATCTGCGCCATCGAGTGCAATAACTCGACCGTAGTTCTTGGTTACTCCAACTGCTTGAAGAATTGGCTTCTTACTCATTTGCGTGCCTTTCTGATCCACTGGTCAACCGATACAGCGAAGATAATGAGGAGACCGATTGCGAGGAGCTGGTAGTAAAGATCCACACCAGCAAGGGTTAAGCCGTTACGGAAAACGCCCACGATTACCGCTCCAATGAGCGAACCGAAGATTGTGCCGCGACCGCCGAAGAGAGATGTACCGCCGATAACCACCGCAGTGATCGAATCTAGGTTTAGATCGCTACCTGTGTTTGGGCTCGCAACAGTTACACGACCGATAACGATCCATGCAGAGAGTGCGAAGATCAAGCCTGCAACTACGTAAACGCTCATCAAGACGCGGTTTACAGAGATACCTGCAAGACGCGCGGCATCGATATCGTCACCAACTGCGTAAACGTGGCGACCCCAGCCGGTGTAACGAAGTACGAAAGCTAAGAATGAGTACATCGCAATCACAAAGAGAACACCTGTTGTGATTCGGAAAGGTCCGAGATTTACATAGTGTCCGAGGGTAAGAAGGAATGGATCCATCTCAATTGAGGGGACTGTGCCCTTAGTCAAAGTAAGAGTTAAGGCAACGAATACGTTGAAAGTACCCAAGGTAACGATGAATGGTGGGAGCTTAACTTTTGTTACCAAGAAGCCGTTTATTGCACCACCAAGCATGCCTACAAGAAGTCCGACTGGGAATGCTAACCAAATAGACCAACCAACAGGTTCGCCAGCACCTGGCGTTCCTTGAACTAACTTCGCCATAGCCATTGATGAAAATACTGCAATAGCACCACACGATAGATCGATACCGGCGGTTAAAATAATTATTGTCTGGCCTGCAGCAACCGCTCCAACGATTGCAACCTGCTGCAAGATTAGTGAGAAGTTTGAAGGCGTTAAGAAGTTTTCATTGAAAAAGCTAAAGGTAATGGATGCAAAGAGAAGAACGAATGCCGAGCTCAACCATGGATATTTATGGAGAGTGGCTTGGATTTTCTGGCTAACCGATGCGCGGTCTTGAAATTCTGCGGCTGCATCGTATGTGGCCGTATCTTGACTCACTAGTGGTCCTTTCGAAGTTACGAAAAATCTGATTAATCATTCAAATCTTATTCACTTACTGTAGTGCCTAGTTAAAGAGGGCGACTGCCGAAGCAGTCGCCCTCTTTAAACGCTCTTCTTTAGTTATTAACTAAAGACCTGGGATTAACCCCAAGCGTTTGCTAGACCGTATTCAGTTGTCTCTGAAGCAACACCATCTTGTGGGTCGTCAGTGATCAACTTGACACCTGTGTTGAAGAAGTCAAGGCCCTCTGAGTTAGCTGGCTTTGTACCGTTCTTCACGATGTCGTAGATAGCTTGAACACCAAGGTCAGCCATCAATAGTGGGTACTGCTGTGAAGTTGCATTGATGCAACCTGACTTAACAGCGCCGATACCGGCTCCACCACCGTCAACAGAAACCATTGCATCGATCTTTACGCCAGCAGCAGCTGCTGCAGCACAAGCACCGATTGCTGTTGGCTCGTTGATTGTGTAAACAACGTTGATCTTCTTGTTCTTAGCAAGAAGCTTC
>WLQO01000099.1 GCA_009698295.1 Actinomycetota bacterium
CCATTCCAAGTGGGCAACGACCAAGCATAAGAAGGCTGTCATCGATAGCCGTCGCGCAAAGAATTTCGCTAAGTTGATTAAAGCGATTGAAGTTGCATCTCGCAACGGTGGACCGGATGTTGATGGAAACCCAACGCTCTTTGATGCCATCGCTAAGGCGAAGAAGAATTCAATGCCGGCTGACAATATCGATCGCGCCGTTAAGCGCGGTGCTGGCCTAGAATCTGGTGGCGCTGACTGGCAGACAATTATGTACGAAGGCTATGGACCAAATGGCGTCGCCTTGATGATCGAGTGTTTATCCGATAATAGAAATCGTGCTGCTTCAGAAGTTCGCGTAGCAGTTACGCGCAACGGTGGATCAATGGCAGATCCTGGATCAGTTGCTTATCTCTTCAACCGCAAAGGTGTGATCATCGTCAATAAAGCAGCCGGGGTTACTGAAGAAAAGATTTTAGAGGCAGTACTAGAAGCAGGTGCCGAAGAAGTAAATGATCTAGGCGAATCATTTGAAGTGGTTTGCGAAGCTAGCGATTTAGTCCTTGCGCGAACTGCTCTGCAAACTGCTGGAATTGATTATGAATCTGCAGATTCATCTTTCTTGCCTTCCATGACTATTCCGCTAGATGCCGAAGGTGCAACAAAGGTATTTGAACTAATTGACGCCATTGAAGAGCTAGATGATGTGCAGAACGTCTTCAGCAATTTTGATGTCTCTGATGAAGTTATGGCGAGCCTTTCCTAACCCACCACGCTTCCCGTCGTAGGCTTTGAAGTTATGAGCCAACGAGAAATTCGCGTCTTGGGCGTTGACCCAGGCCTTACTCGCTGTGGCGTCGGAGTTATTGAGGGCGCACCAGGTTCACCGTTACGCCTAATAAATGTTGGGGTTATTTTGACTCCGAGTACTACCGCCTTAGAGCTGCGTTTACTGCAACTTGAAAGCGAGTTAACTGAGTGGGTTCAAACTCATCGCCCAGATGTCGTGGCGGTAGAAAGAGTTTTCTCTCAACACAATGTCCGCACAGTCATGGGAACTGGTCAAGCTGCAGGCATTGCACTTCTTGTCGCTGCGCGTGCCGGTATTCCAGTTGTGATGCACACGCCTAGTGAAGTTAAAGCAGCAGTTACTGGATCAGGACGCGCGAATAAAGTGCAGGTAGCCGAAATGGTGAAACGCTTACTTTCCCTTAAAGAAATTCCCAAACCGGTCGACAGCACCGACGCGTTAGCACTTGCGATCTGTCATATCTGGCGTGGCTCAGGTGATGCAAAATTGGCGGCTGCACTTGTTGCAGAAAAATCACGTCTGGCAAAGTTGGTCGGCAAGTGATCTCCTTAATCAATGGGGTTGTGCGCTCACTTCATCCAGATCGAACAGTCGTTGAAGTCGGGGGAGTCGGACTTTCTATCACCATCACTCCAGGAACAAGTGCAAATCTAAATATTGGGGCGGCTTCTCAGTTCTACACCTCTTTAGTTGTGAGAGAAGATTCATTAACCCTTTATGGATTTCTCGATGATGAGGCACGAACACTTTTTGAGTTAGTGCAGACGGTAAGTGGAATTGGACCAAAGGTTGCAATGTCAATCGTTGCCGCTCTATCACCGAGCCAACTAGGAATGGCGGTTGCGCAAGAAGATATCTCAGCAATTGAAAAAGTTCCGGGCATCGGCAGAAAAGGAGCCCAACGTCTAATTTTAGAACTCAAGGGGAAGCTTTCAGATTTCGGTACTGGTAATAAGAGCGCACATCATCAACCAATCTGGCGTGAACAATTGGCAAGCGCACTTATTTCTTTAGGTTTTTCCGCTAAGGAATCCGATAGCGCGATTACAAATGTCGTAAATCAGATTTCTGAAGAAGGTGGCGATGCAAATTCCATCGAACTCTCCGAATTACTAAAGCGCGCCTTGCAGAAAGGCGGTAGATAGCCATGAGCGATGATCGGCTCGTTTCCTCAGAAATCACCAATGACGATTCCGCTGCCGAGCATGCGTTACGTCCCAAGACGCTTAAGGAGTTCATCGGCCAGCAAAGAGTTTGTGATCAAATTGATGTTCTTTTAACCGCTGCGCGACAACGCAATTCAGCAGCAGATCACATTCTTTTATCTGGTCCGCCAGGACTTGGTAAGACAACCTTGGCGCTAATTCTGGCGAGTGAGATGAAGACTCCGATTCGAATTACCAGCGGACCGGCGATAACTCATGCTGGCGATCTCGCGGCAATTTTATCTTCACTAGTTGAAGGGGAGATTCTCTTCTTAGATGAAATACACCGCTTGCCTCGACCTGCAGAGGAGCTACTTTATTTGGCGATGGAAGATTTCCGAGTCGATGTAATTGTTGGTAAAGGTCCAGGCGCAACGGCAATACCCTTGCAATTGCCTCGCTTTACTCTAGTTGGCGCAACCACGCGCGCCGGTTTATTGCCTAGTCCGCTCCGTGATCGTTTCGGATTCACCGCGCATTTAGATTTTTACGAAGAAAATGAATTGGAAGAAGTTTTGCGACGAAGCGCAGCGCTTTTACAACTGGAGATTGATGCTAAAGCGGTGGCGGAAGTTGCAAGTAGGTCGAGAGGAACACCGCGAATTGCAAATCGTTTGCTACGTCGCGTTAGAGATTATGCACAGGTGCGCTCTGGTGCCAAAGGTGCGACACATCTAACTCATAGCGATGCTATGGCTGCTTTAGAAATGTATGAAGTTGACGAGAAGGGACTTGATCGACTTGATAGATCGGTCTTACTTGCTCTAATCGAACGATTCAACGGCGGCCCAGTTGGCCTTTCGACTCTGGCAATTGCAGTCGGTGAAGAGACTGAGACGGTCGAATCCGTCGCTGAGCCATTTCTGGTTCGAAATGGCTTTATGGCGCGTACCCCGCGAGGTCGAATAGCGACAGCGCAAGGTTGGTCACATGTGGGACGAACACCACCTGCTGGGGCTGCGACGCTTTTCGACACACCCGCCATTGACGCCTAGACTCTGCTCTTATGTCCACACCTAATAAATCTGTGAAGAGCCCTGCCCGCTCCGGCCGATCCCTTGTGATCTTGGCTGTGATCTTGCTTGGCTTAATAGTGACCACCTTTATTCAGGGTGCATCTTCGGTTCGTCTCGGTCTCGATCTGCGGGGTGGAACTAGCGTGACGTTACAACCGCGCGCTTCCAATGATGCAAATAAGATCACAACTGAAGCAGTCGACCAAGCGGTGACAATTATTCGCCAACGCGTTAACTCACTCGGTGTGGCCGAAAGTGAAGTAACCGCACAAGGCAGCGGAACAAATCGCCAAATCGTAATTTCAGTTCCAGGCGATAGTGGCCGTCGTGTCGTTGACTTGGTTGGCCAGACCGCTGAACTTCGTTTCCGCCAAGTTCTCGCTGAGGCCGCGGGCGTCGCAAACCCTTCTGATACTTCAACGGCTGCAACACCTGCCGCTGGCGTAAGCGCAGATATCAATTCACGATTCGCAGCACTTGATTGCACCAACGCCGCCAACCGTGAAGGTACTGGCGCAGATTCGCCGACAGACACAATTGTTTCTTGTTCTCGCGAAGGCGGCGCTAAATATATTCTCGGCCCTGCCGAAGTTTTAGGTCGCCAAGTATCGGCTGCAACTGCCGGCTTTAATCCACAACAAGGCGTTTCATGGTTTGTATCTCTAACCTTTAACGGAGAAGGTACAAAAGCTTTCGGCGCGTTAACTAATAGAGTCACAACGCTTGCCTCACCACTTAATCAAGTCGCCATTGTCCTCGATGGATTGGTTGTATCGGCACCACGCATTAATGAAGCGATTCCATCAGGAAATGCACAGATCACTGGATCTTTCTCGCAGGTTGAAGCGCAAGATCTCGCAAACGTTCTGAAGTATGGCGCTCTGCCGTTGGCTTTCGATCGCGGTGAGGTTCAACAAGTGTCTCCAACTCTAGGTGCAGATCAATTACATGCGGGACTTTTAGCTGGCTTCTTAGGACTTGGTCTCGTGGTTATTTACTCACTGCTTTACTACCGTGGACTTGGTTTCGTAACAGTTGGCTCACTTGCAGTTGCTGGTGGACTGGTTTACTTATTATTCCTAGTACTTGGTAAGAGCATCGGCTTCACACTTACTCTCGCCGGTATTGCCGGAGCAATCGTGGCGATCGGTGTTACTGCTGACTCATTTATCGTCTTCTTTGAACGTATTCGAGACGAGGCTCGTGAAGG